>CAXBQV010000034.1:0-15654 GCA_963978265.1 uncultured bacterium
CGGCCTTGGCTGGGTGCCATGCGTCGGTCCGACGCTCGCCGCGGTGCAGACGCTCGCGTTCACCGAGGCGAACGCGATCGGCAGTCTCGTGCTCGGCATCGGTGCGCTCGGAATGGGCTGGCTCCCACCACTTTTCAACGTCGATGCGATACCGCTGCTCGGAGCGCTGCGTACGACACTCGTCGGCGAACTGTTGAGCCGTGGATCAGTACTCGTCGGTGGTGCCATGCTGGTGCAATCCTGGTTGCTGCTCGGCACCGACGTGCTGAGCGAGCGCATCAGCTCGATCCGCGACATGCAACGCGTGCTCGCACTCTGGCTGGTGCCGACCTTCCTCGTGCCGCCACTGTTCAGTCGGGATGCCTACTCCTACTTCGTACAGGGGAAACTGATGCAGAGCGGCATCGATCCCTACACCCACGGTGCGGCCGCGTTCGAAGGATGGTTCCGCGCAGGTGTGGATCCGATGTGGGCTGAAACTCCGACTCCGTACGGCCCGCTCTACCTCCTCATCGAACGTGTCGTCACTACCGTTGCGCAGACGCCGTATTGGTCCTCCGTCGGATTCCGACTCGTCTCCATCGCCGGCATCGCGGGCATTGCCTACGTCGTTCCGAGGCTCGCAGTGCTGCAGGGCATCAATCCGGCGGCGGCACTGTGGCTGGCCGCCTTGAATCCCTTGGTGCTGCTGCACTTCGCACTCGGCGGACACAACGACGCCGTGATGGTTGCGCTGATGCTTGCCGGCCTGTACTTCGCGATGACCTCTCGCTTGCTGGCGGCGGTCCTTCTGCTCGGCGGCGCTGTCGCAGTCAAGCCGATCGCAATCGTGCTCGTGCCGTTCGCAGCACTCTTCTTTACTGGTCGCGATGCCGGAATGGGCCGACGTCTTGCCGCATACGCACTATCCGGCATTGCCACGTTGGCCGTCGTCATGTGCCTGGGTCTCGCGACCGGCGTTGGTACCGGCTGGGTGCACGCCCTCACCACGCCGGGAGAAGTCCGAACGTGGCTGTCGCCGCCGACCGCGATCGGCATGACCATCGGCCTCATCGCGCAGTGGTTCGGCAACTACACGGTGGACCCCATTGCGGTGCAGTACGTGCGGCTCGTCTTCATCGCGGCTGCACTCGTGTTCTGCGCATACCTCCTGCTGCGGCCGCAACGACGCACTCCTGTTCGCAGTGCGGTGCTTGCGTTCACTGTCGTCATCTTCTTCGGACCGGTCGTACAACCGTGGTACTTGCTGTGGGCGCTCCCGTTGATCGCGGTCAGCGGCCTGCGCAAACCGTGGCATCTGAAAGCGGTCGTGCTCGGCACCGCTGTCGTCGTCATCTACGGTCTGTCCGAGCCGACGGCCACCTCCGATGCGCACCTCGATCTCATCGATTCGCTCGGGTTCCTTGCCGCGATCGCAGCGGTCGCCTTCGCCGTGCTGGCGAGTCCGCGTGAGCGCTCGTTGGCGCTCGGCTCGCAGTTCGCACACGGTCTCGCACCTCGCACCGAGCAGGAACGCGAACGTGCACGACAGTGGATGCTGCGTTAGCACCATGCGCACCGGAGCAACGGCTACCCTCACGGCATGACGCGCGTCTCTTTCCAACTCGAGCAAACCTGGTCGGTCCCCGCACAGCGGCTGTGGCAGGCGCTTGCCGACTGGGAGAGCCACTCGAAATGGATTCCCGCGACCCGCGTCCGCATCCTGTCCGGCGACGGCGGTCTGGGCACGGCGTTCGTCGCCCGCACCGGCATCGGTCCACTTGGCTTCGACGACCACATGACCGTTATCGAATTCGACGCCGCCACCACCCACGCAGTGGTGCAGAAGACCGGCCCCCTGCTGCTCGGCAGCGCCGGGTTCCGCATCGAGGAGCGCAACGGTGGTAGCCATCTGCTCTGGTTCGAAACAGTGCACGTGCCGTACCTTCCACCCTTCCTAGTACCGGCGGTCGCACACATTGGCCGTCTACTGTTCACCGCCTCCCTGCTGCAACTGCGGAAGCAACTCGCTTCTACTGGGTGAAACGGCGCGTGAAGCGCCGATTGCGATGATGCTGCGGCTCGGAGCAGGGTCGAATCGCCCCTCTCCCGTGGGCAATAATGGGAAGACGTCACGACGCCCCCTCGCGTCGAGCACACCGAATCGGAAAGAGGAAGTGCATCATGTCCGACGAGCGCAAGTGCCCCGTTGCACACGGCGGTACCACCAACGACGACTGGTGGCCGAACCAACTCAATCTCAAGGTGTTGCACGCGCATTCGGAGCTTTCCGATCCCATGGGCGATGACTTCGACTACGCCGCCGAGTTCAAGACGCTCAACCTCACTTCAGTGAAGCGTGACTTGCTCGCACTCATGACCGATTCGCAGGACTGGTGGCCGGCGGACTACGGGCACTACGGACCACTCTTCATCCGCATGGCATGGCACAGTGCCGGCACGTACCGCATCTCCGATGGTCGCGGCGGTGGCGGTCAGGGCATGCAACGCTTTGCGCCGCTCAACAGTTGGCCCGACAACGTGAACCTCGACAAAGCCCGCCGCCTGCTGTGGCCGATCAAGCAGAAGTACGGGCGCAAGATATCGTGGGCAGATCTCATGATCCTCGCCGGCAATGTCGCACTCGAGTCGATGGGCTTCAAGACCTTCGGTTTCGGAGGCGGCCGTGCCGATGTGTGGGAAGCAGACGAGACGTATTGGGGCACCGAATCCGAATGGCTCGCTGATGAGCGTTACAGCGGCGAGCGCGATCTCGAGAATCCGCTGGCTGCGGTGCAAATGGGTCTGATCTATGTGAACCCTGAGGGTCCGAACGGACAGCCGAGCGCGTTGGCCGCGGCGCGCGACATCCGTGAGACGTTCGGCCGGATGGCGATGAACGACGAGGAGACGGTCGCGCTCATCGCCGGCGGTCACACGTTCGGCAAGGCCCACGGTGCAGGCGACGCCTCGACACTCGGTCCCGAACCCGAAGCTGCACCTTTGCAGGAGATGGGCCTCGGCTGGATGGGCAAGCACAGGAGCGGCAAAGGCGCAGATACCATCACGAGCGGCCTTGAGGGCGCATGGACCCCGACACCGATCGCGTGGGACAACACCTACTTCGAAACGCTGTTCAAGTACGAGTGGGATCTTGTGAAGAGCCCCGCGGGCGCGCAGCAATGGGTACCAACCGACCCCACTGCACGGTCACTCGTGCCGGATGCGCATGACAAGACGAAGACGCATGCGCCGATCATGTTCACGACCGATCTTGCGCTTCGCATGGATCCTGCCTACGAGCAGATCTCACGACGCTTCCTCGAACATCCGCAGGAGTTCGCCGACGCATTCGCACGCGCGTGGTTCAAGCTCACGCATCGTGACATGGGCCCGCGCTCGCGCTACCTCGGACCGGAGGTGCCGCACGAGGAATTGATCTGGCAGGACCCGGTGCCTGCAGTCGACCACGAACTCGTGAACGACGCCGATGTCGCGTCGCTCAAGGCGAAGGTGCTGGCGTCAGGACTGACCGTCTCGCAGTTGGTCGGCGTTGCCTGGGCCTCCGCCTCAACCTTCCGCGGCACCGACAAGCGAGGCGGCGCCAACGGCGCACGCATCCGCCTCGCGCCGCAAAAGGACTGGGCCGTGAACAATCCCGCAGAGCTCGCGCAGGTGCTGCAGCAGTTGGCTGCGATCAAGGCGGAGTTCGATGCAGCACAGGGTGCAAAGCGGATTTCGCTGGCAGATCTCATCGTGTTGGCAGGCAACGCAGCGGTCGAGAAGGCTGCGAAGGCTGCTGGTATCGATGTGTCGGTGCCGTTCACTGCGGGCCGCACCGATGCCACCGAGGCCCAGACCGATGTGCACTCGTTCCCCGTCCTCGAACCGATCGCCGACGGCTTCCGCAACTACAACAGCAGCACGTCGAAGAAGACCGCGGAGGAGCTGTTGGTCGACCGCGCCGCACTGCTCACGCTGACGGCGCCGGAGATGACCGTGCTCGTTGGCGGCCTGCGCGTGCTCAACGCGAACACTGGTCACTCCGCACTCGGCGTGCTGACGAAGCAGCCGGAGACGCTCACGAACGATTTCTTCGTGCACCTGCTCGATCCGAATCTCGCATGGGCGCCTGCGGACGCCGCAGAGTCGACGTTCTCTGCGCATGATCGCAAGACCGGCGATGTGAAGTGGACGGCCAGCCGCGTCGACCTCGCGTTCGGTTCGAACTCGATCCTCCGAGCAGTGGCCGAGGTATACGCGAGCAGCGATGCCAAGGCCAAGTTCGTGCACGACTTCGTAGCCGCATGGAACAAGGTCATGACCCTCGACCGTTTCGACCTCGCGTAGTCGACGTGCAACGCATCGAGGAGATTCGCAAACGGCTGACGCTGCCGGTCGTCGTCGCACCGATGTTCATCGTGTCCGGCACGTCCCTGCTCATTGCGTCGTGCCGAGCAGGGCTGGTGGGCAGCATCGCGGCGGGAAGCGCGCGTACCGCCGAGCAGCTCGAGGAATGGCTGCAGGAGATCACCCGGGCGCTCGATGGCACAGATGCCATCTGGGCGGTCAACGTGCTGGTGAGCCAGAGTCACAATCCGATGCTCGCCGAGCAGCTGCAGTTGATCGGGAAGTACCGGCCGCCGATCGTCATCACGAGCCTTGGACAACCGGGAGACGTCGTCCAACTCGTGCATGCGTACGGTGGGCTCGTCTTCCACGACGTCACCACGATGCGGCATGCGCAGAAGGCGATCGAGGCGGGCATCGACGGCCTGATCGCCGTAACTGCTGGCGCGGGTGGGCATACCGGTGCCTTGAGCCCTTTCGCCTTCGTGCCGCAGCTCCGTCGTGAGTTCGACGGTGCACTCCTGGTCGGTGGATCGATCTCCGACGGGTCGGCGATCCTCGCTGCACGCGCACTCGGTGCGGACTTCGCGTACATGGGCACCCGCTTCGCCGCCACCGCGGAGTCCTTGGCGCACGACGACTACAAGCAGTTGCTGCTCACACAGACGGCGGCGGACATCGTGCTCACCGATCGGATCTCGGGCGTGACCGCCTCGTTCATGCGTGGTTCACTCGAACGTGCGGGTCTCGATCCGGAGAACCTGCCACCGCTGCGCGCACCGTTCACACCCGATCTGCCGGCGAACATCAAGCCGTGGCGCGACATGTGGAGCGCCGGTCAGGGCGTCGGACTGATCCACGATATTCCGTCGGTGGCGGAACTCACCGCGCGCCTGAAGTCCGAGTACGACGCAGCACGCCTGCGCATTGTCTGAAATCACGCCGGGGCCGCGTCAGGCTGGAATGCGCTCATCGACGTACGCAGCCATCCGTTTGGTTCTTCGCAGCACCGCCTTGGTCGCCTCGTTCGCCAGGATGTAGCCGAGCGAGAGCACGAGGACGAGCACCAGCGCATCGGTGGGTAGGGGCTGCATTTGCACGAGCGCGCCGACGTCGGTGAGTCCTACCAGCAGGCCCACCGCGACCATGAGCAGGCTTGCCTCGGTCAACACGCGCCCCGGTCGGCTTCGGAACGACGACCGATTCGTGCGGAGCACGAGGAGTGCAATGAGTTCGGTGAACAGCGACAGCACGAACCAACTCGACCTGAACAACTCCGGATCAGCGTGGATGTAGTTGCGAAGTACCACGAAGGCCGTCACATCGAACACCGAGCTCACGATTCCGAACAACACCATGAAGCCACGGATGCTGCGCATATTCCATGTCCGCGGGCTCTGCTCCTGCTCGGGATCGACACGATCCGTTGCGATCGCCAGTGCTGGGCCGTCTGACAGGAGATTGAGCAACAGGATCTGTGCAGGCAACAACGGGATGAACGGCAGGATCACCGACGCAAGCACCAGTGACACCATGTTCCCGAAATTGGCACTGATGGTGATGCGGACGTACTTCAAGGTGTTTGCGAAAGTTCGACGGCCGAGCCGGATGCCGTCGGCGATCACATCGAGGTTCTTGTCCAGAATCACGAGCGCCGCTGCCTGTTTCGCAACATCAGCACCGGTATCGACGGCGATACCGACATCCGCCACCCGCAGCGCCGCAGCATCATTGATGCCATCACCGAGGAACCCGACGGCGTGGTCGAGCCGCTTGAGCGCCAGAACGATTCGCTCCTTCTGCAGTGGATCCACCGCGGCATAGACCCGCACCGTCCGGGCGGCATCGGCCAGTGCCGGATCATCGAGTTGCTCGATGTCAGCACCGGTGAGCACACGCGATGTGTCGAGTCCGGCAGTTCTGGCCACAGCAGTCGCGATCGCTGCGTTGTCGCCGGTGATGAGGGCGAGGTCCACATTGATGTCGCGGAGGTGCGCAATTGCGTTTCGAGCGGTGTCCGTGGCGGGATCCTGCAGTGCGAGCAGTCCCTCGAGCACGAGATCCACCTCATCGGCAACGGCCACCGTCCGCGCGGCAGGAAGTGCGCGGCTGGCGACTGCCAGCACGCGGAACCCCTGTTCGCTGAGTTCGTCGAACTGGTGTTGCACGGTGGCACGTACGGTGGCCAGCGGGACAACGTCGGCGCCTCGTCGGGCACTGCCGCATTGGTTGAGTACGGATTCGAAGGCTCCCTTGCAGATGAAGTCCCCGGTAGAAGTGAGAACGGACAATCGGCGACGACGAAAGTCGTACGGGACTTCGGCGACGAGCTGGACGCCACCGAGGTCGGGGTGCCGCCTGCTGATCGCGACATCGAGTGGGTTCGGGTAATCCTGCTGCAGGCCCGCGTTGAGGGCGGCGAGGAGCAGCACCTGCTCGCTCTCGTTCCCCTCAAGATCGAGTGCGCGATCGAGTTCGACCACGCCCCGTGTCAGCGTTCCCGTCTTGTCGCAACAGAGGATGGTCATGGCGCCGATGTCCTCGATGGCGTCGAGGCGCTTCACCAGCACGGATTTCGCCGCCATCATCCGCGCGCCTATCGAGAGTGACACCACCACGATTGCCGGCAACATCTCGGGCGTGATGCCGACGCCGAGCGCCAATGCGAAGAGCATCGAATCGATGAGGGGACGGTGCAGGAGCACGTTGATGAGCAGCACGGCGATAACGAGCAGCATGATCACGCGGGTAAGCATCAGCCCAAACGCCGTCATCTCATGCTCGAAGCGCGTCTCGACCTCTTTCGAACCGATGTGTGCAATGAGCGATCCGAACTTCGTCTCGGTGCCGGTTGTGAGTACAACTGCCGTTGCGCGACCGCTGACGACACTACTGCCGTAGTAGGCGGCCTGCGCCAAGAGGCCGTCGGTTGATCCATCCGCATCGGCGGCCTTCTCGACCGGGTTGGACTCCCCCGTGATCGATGATTCGTCGACGAGCAACGTCGTCGATTCGAGCAGTCGAAGATCGGCGGGCACGATGTCACCCGCCTTGAGCAGGACGACGTCGCCCGGTACGAGGTCCTCCGGCAGCACTTCGACTTCGCGGCCATCCCGAAGCACGTCGGCGTGCACCCGGACGCGGGCGAGCAGCGTTTCCATGAGCGCACTGGCCCGTCGCTCCTGCACGAACCCGAGCAGACCGCTCGCCAAGATCATCACAAGAATGATCACGCCGTCGATGACATTGCCAAGTGCCATGGAGATCGCCGTTGCGACCGCAAGCACAATCACCATCGGACTGACGAACTGGCGGACCAACAATGGCCACCAACTCGGGACGCCCCGCCGCTCGACGGCGTTCCGGCGAACCCGTGCAGCCGCTTGTGCGCTACTGAGCCCACTGCGCGTCGTGTCGAGTTCGGTGAGGAGCTGCGCAACCGGCATCGTCCACAGGTCGATTCGCACCGCCATCACCACCGCTTGCATTGTCCTCCGAACTGCCGCGAAGTGCAGGCTGCTGACTGGACAATCACATTGCGCCCTAGGCTCGGATGCATGGCAGATGCAGTCGGCGCGCGTATCGACGTATGGGTGTGGGCCGTGCGCCTGTATCCGACGCGTTCGGTCGCGGCAGATGCATGCCGGGCGGGTCACGTGAAGGTGAACGACGTACGGGTGAAGCCTTCGCAGGTGGTGAAGATCGGCGACGTCGTGCGCGCCTACACACCCGGTGGTGAGCGCATCGTCGTGGTGTCCGGCCTCCTCTCGAAGCGAGTGGGTGCCGCGATGGCAGTCCAGCACTACGAGGATCGCACTCCCCCGAAACCCCCGAAGGAAGAGCGGGACGTCTTCGCCATCCGCGAGCGAGGGGCCGGACGGCCCACAAAGCGCGACCGGCGCCTCACCCAGCGACTACGCGGGCGTTGACCTCGACTCGGCGCGGGCCGCATCGATGCATTCGTTGATGCAGTGGGCATCGATCGTCTCACCGGGCTTGACCGCGATGTCGAGCGTGATGTCGTCGGCACTACTGCTGATCTGCAGTGACTGCACCTTCTCGTACTCAGTGGAACTGCAGGCACAACTGCCGTCAGCGCAGGACCCGAGCGTCTCGAGTAACACATCCTTCTCGTGGCCGACGCCGACGAGTTCGACGCGGACGCCACCGGTCACTTGGTTGATCTTCAACTCACGCATGTCATCACCATTTCAAGGGTACCGTCGGCTTCACTGTCGCACACGGGCCATACGTCACGAAGGCCCGCCTCTTTCGAGACGGGCCTTCGATCGTGGTGCTCTGGATCAGCTGCAGCCGGATGTTGCGCCGCAACCTTCGCAGGCGTAGCAGGCGCCAGCCGGACGCATCTTGATGCCACACGTCATGCAGAGCGGGGCGTCCGACGTCTTGCCGGTGATCGCTTCCATGAGTTCTGCCGACGAGTGCACCTGCACCGGCTCGACGGAAACCGCAGCGGCGACCGACGAGGTGATGCTCACCGGAGCGGACTGCGAGAGCGTCTCGACGACCGCATCGACGTCGTCCTCGACCGCCGAGGTGATTGCAGGTGTTGAGTCGTAGCCGGCGACCTGTGCGGCACGCTCCTCGGCTGTGAAAATGCCGAGTGCTGCACGCTTCTCGTACGGCAGGTAGTCGAGTGCGAGACGACGGAAGATGTAGTCCATCACCGACTGCGCCATACGGATGTCGGCATCGTCCGTGAGGCCGGCCGGCTCGAAACGCATGTTCGTGAACTTCGCGACGAAGGCTTCGAGCGGAACGCCGTACTGCAGCGCGATCGAGATCGAGATCGAGAAGGCGTCCATCACGCCGGCGAGGGTCGAGCCCTGCTTGCCGAGCTTCAGGAAGACCTCGCCGAGACTGCCGTCCTCGTAGGAGCCGGCCGTCATGTAGCCCTCGGCACCGCCGACGGAGAAGGACACGGTCTGCGAGATCCGCTTCTTCGGCATCCGCTTGCGGATCGGACGGTATTCGATCGATGTGACAGGCGCCGCCTCGGTCGTGGTGGTCTCCGTCGTCTTCGCCTTCGCATCCGACAGCGGCTGACCGACCTTGCAGTTGTCGCGGTAGATCGCGAGTGCCTTCACGCCCATCTTCCATGCCTGGAAGTAGATCTCCTCGACGTCCTCGATGGTGGCCGACTCCGGCATGTTCACCGTCTTCGAGATCGCGCCCGAGAGGAACGGCTGGCAGGCCGCCATCATGCGCACGTGACCCATCGGGGTGATCGAGCGCTCGCCCATGGCCGTGTCGAAGATCGGGTAGTGCTCGGTCTTGAGACCGGGCGCATCGACGACATGGCCGTGCTGCGAGATGTATTCGACGATCGCTTCGACGGTCTCTTCCGTGTAGCCGAGCTTGCGCAGTGCACGCGGAATCGTCTGGTTGACGATCTGCATCGAGCCACCACCGACGAGCTTCTTGAACTTCACGAGCGAGAAGTCCGGCTCGATGCCCGTGGTGTCACAGTCCATCATGAAGCCGATGGTGCCGGTCGGTGCGAGCACCGATGCCTGCGCGTTGCGCCAGCCGTTCTGCACACCGAGCGCATTGCCCTCTTCCCAGACCTTCGCCGCGAGCTTGGCGACGTCGCCGTCGAGGCTCGAAACGGTGCGGAGTGCATCCGTGGCAGCAGCGTGCTTGCGCATGACGCGCTGGTGGGCAGCGGCGTTGCGGGCGTAGCCGCTGTACGGGCCGACGATGCCGGCGAGTTCGGCCGAACGCTTGTACGAGGTGCCGGTCATGAGCGACGTGATGGCACCGGCGAGGGCGCGACCGCCTTCGGAGTCGTACGGGAGGCCCGTTGCCATGAGCAACGCACCGAGGTTCGCGTAGCCGATGCCGAGCTGGCGGTAGTCACGGGTGGTGACACCGATCGCCTCGGTCGGGAAGTCGGCGAAGCAGATCGAGATGTCCATCGCGGTAATGACGTACTCGACGGACTTCGCGAAGCGAACCGAGTCGAACGTGTCGTCGTCCTTGAGGAACTTCATGAGGTTGAGCGACGCCAGGTTGCACGACGAGTTGTCGAGGCTCATGTACTCCGAGCACGGGTTCGACGCATTGATGCGGCCCGTCTCCGGATTCGTGTGCCAGTCATTGATCGTGTCGTCGTATTGGATGCCGGGATCGGCGCATGCCCAAGCGGCTTCGCACATCTTGCGGAACAGCTGGCGTGCATCGACCGACTCGATGACCTCGCCGGTGCTGCGCGCACGCAGACCGAAACCGGTACCTTCCTCAACCGCACGCATGAACTCGTCGGAGACGCGCACCGAGTTGTTCGCGTTCTGGTACTGCACGGACACGATGTCCTTGCCACCGAGATCCATGTCGAAGCCGGCAGCCTTGAGTGCACGGATCTTGTCCTCTTCGCGGACCTTCGTCTCGATGAATTCCTCGATGTCCGGGTGATCGACGTCCAGCACCACCATCTTGGCTGCACGACGGGTTGCACCACCGGACTTGATGGTGCCGGCCGAGGCATCGGCACCACGCATGAACGACACCGGACCCGAAGCCGTGCCACCGGATGACAGCAGTTCCTTCGACGAGCGGATGCGCGACAGGTTGAGGCCTGCGCCCGAACCGCCCTTGAAGATGAAGCCCTCTTCCTTGTACCAGTTGAGGATCGAGTCCATGGTGTCGTCCACGGACAGGATGAAGCAGGCGCTGACCTGCTGCGGAGCCGCAGTACCGACGTTGAACCACACCGGGCTGTTGAACGAGAAGATCTGGTGCAGCAGCATGTAGGTGAGTTCGGCCTCGAACACGTCTGCGTCGTGATCGGTTGCGAAGTAGCCGTACTCGCGGCCGGCCTTCACATAGGTGAGGACGACACGGTCGATGAGCTGACGCAGCGACCACTCACGATTGTCCGCACCGACCGCGCCGCGGAAGTACTTCGTGGTGACGATGGTGGATGCGTTGATGGACCACGACTCGGGGAATTCGACGCCGCGCTGTTCGAAAACGGTTTCACCCGTCTTCCAGTTCGTCTGTACGACGTCGCGACGTTCCCACGTCACCTGGTCGTAGGGATGAACTCCTTCGGTGGACCACAAACGCTCGAACGTCATGCCAGTGCGTGTGTGGCTGTGCGCGGTGTCGCCGCTAACCATGTCGGTCATGGTGCCCTCTCTGAATTGATGGTGGTGAAAGTCGGGCCCTGCGGCAGTGAGGAACCTGTCGCAAGAAGGTTGCGGGAAGTGGTGGTGCGGGTGGTGCTTTGGGAAGCAGGGGCGAGCCGATCGGCTCAGGAGGCGGCGCCGGCCAGGGAATCCTTCCCCGGTGGCGCCTCGGCCATTCGGTTCGCTCGCAGGACCGCGATCTCCCCCTCGAAGTCGGCCAGGCTTTCGAAGTTCCGATACACCGACGCGAATCGCATGTATGCAACCTCGTCGAGTTCACGAAGCGGTCCCAGGATGGCCAAACCAACCTCACCGCTCGGGATTTCCGCATTGCCACCACAGCGGAGGGTTTCCTCGACGCGCTGCGCAAGCAGGGCCAGATCGTCCTCGGACACCGGGCGTCCCTGGCACGCCTTGCGCACACCGGAGATCACCTTCTGGCGGCTGAAGGGCTCGACGGCGCCGGAGCGCTTCGCCACATGCAGCTGGAAGGTCTCGGTGGTCGAAAAACGCATGCCGCACTCGGAGCACTGGCGACGGCGACGGATCGATGTGCCGTCTTCAGCCGAGCGGGAGTCGACAACGCGGGTGTCTTCGTTACGGCAGTACGGACAAAACACGCGAATCTCCCCTCAATCCCAGTTCCGTTGTGGACGAACCCGTGGACAACCTGGGGGTAAGAAACCACGATATGTGGACATCCGTACCCAGTGAAACCACCAGATGTTGTGGTCGGAAAGGTAAGCCCACGGAACATTTTCCGCAAGCGTGAGCCTCCGGCGTGTCGGCTCAGCGACCTCACGATTCGGTTACGGGACGCGCCGCCCCGCCGAACGGTTACTCCGCGGGGATGGCGATCGTCTCGCCCGCCTGCACCGAACGGCCCTCGAGGGCGTTCAGCGTGCGGATACGTGCGACCGCATCGCGACGGTCGGTGTTCGGCAGCTCGCGTGCCGCCACCTGCCACAGCGTCTCGCCAGACCGAACCACAACCGTGTGCGTCGCGACCGTCGATGCAGACGCGTTGGAAAGTGCAGCAATCGCAACGTCTTTCCCGTACGAGAACACGCCGAGCGACAGCACGGCGGCGAGCGCCATCACGAGCGCACGAACGACGAACCGTCCGCGAGCGGTCAGGACGACAGGGGAAGTGGAAACGCGGCGGGCGCCGAAATCCATCGTCATCGTGGCCATGGTCTTTCCTCCTGGGGAAGGGATCGAGCGGTCACCCGTTCGAACATCTGTACGAATAATACCCCGAAAAGTGCGACACGCAAGCCCGTTTTCGAACAGATGTTTGGAACTTCCGTTCGAACGTCGTACAGTTCGGGGCAGTGACCGGGAACTCCCCTGTAGCACCCGGTCACTGCCAAGACGTACTCAATCGAGGGGGTCTGACAATGACCGATGCCAACGTGCACGAGCTTCCCGACGGTGCCCCTGACGCGGACGGCCTGACCGCGCGCCAGCGCATGATCCTCGACTGCATCACGGAGGCGATCGCGAGCCGCGGGTACCCGCCGAGCATGCGCGAGATCGGTGAAGCAGTGGGACTTGCCTCCACCTCCTCGGTCACCCACCAGCTCGCCCAGCTCGAGCGCCTGGGCCATCTCAAGCGCGACAGCCGCAACGCCCGCGCAATGGAGGTCGTCCTCCCGTCCGAATCCGCGCGGTCCTTCGAGTCCGAGTCAGCCGTCGACATCCCGCTGCTCGGCACGATCGCTGCCGGCACCGGTGTGATCGCCGACGAGCAGGTGGAGGCCGTGATGCCGCTCCCGCGCGAGCTCGTCGGGCATGGTGACCTCTTCATGCTGCGGGTCAAGGGCGATTCGATGATCGACGCCGCCATCTGTGAAGGCGATTACGTGGTCGTGCGATCGCAGCCAACCGCAAAGAACGGCGACATCGTGGCCGCGCTCATCAACGGCGAAGAGGCAACGGTCAAGACCTACAAGCAGCGCGACGGCCACGTGTGGTTGATGCCGCACAATCCCGAGTACGCACCGATCCTCGGCGACGACGCCAAGATCCTCGGCATCGTCAAGACGGTGCTCCGCAAGATCTGATTGCGCCCCATGGCCGAGGTGCTACCCCGGCGATTGCTTCTCACCGTAGGCTCCAAGCCCTGGCGTTGATGAGGTGGTCGCGATGCAGCGGATGTACGTCACAGGTCTCCTTGCACTTTCCCTGGCACTGACGGGCACTGTGTCCGCATCCGCGGCTGACACACCGGCAAGTGCGCGGCAAGCCGTGCAAAGCGCCGTCGAGGCCACCGTCGCACGTTTGTCCGAAGGGCCGATTGCGCTGGAAGTCGTCAATCCGACCGGACGCGTTTTCGCGTTGCAGCGTGATGAGGAGAACAACGCGTCCAAGTTCTCCGACGGTGTCCAGGTGTATCAACTCGGCTATCTCGGCTACGTCCCCTACCGAGCCGATGCCGTCTCGACGATCTGGGCGGACACACTTGCGATGCTCGGCATGTCCGGCCCGTTCAACTGGATCGCCGACGAACGCGACGATGTGGTCGCAGCCGATGCAGCGGTTGCCGCGTTCACCACGTTCTATGCGGGTGCCAATGTCCATGTCGCAAAGGCGACCACCGTGGTGGTAACTCGTGCCGATCAGGTCGTCCGCTATGTCTTCACGCAGCCGGTCACGGCAGCCGGCCCGAAGGTCAAAGGCAAGGCGACCAAGATCCGTGGCAATGTCACGACATCGATTGCAATCTCGAACGGCACGGTCACGTCGATCGCGATCAAGTCGACCCCAGCCTTGGCGAAGCTGTACCCGACGCGCTCCCTCACCATCACCGATCAGACGACGCCGGTAGCGGTTCCGCAGGGCACCGTCCTGGACCTGCATCAACTCGACACCGATCCTGATGTGGTCAAGGCGATGACCAAGGTGCGGATGTTGGACGCTGCTCGTCGGATCATCGCGCGGGCGCAAACGTATGCGAAGAGCACCAACAGACCCGTTGGCGCGGCCGATCTCCAGCAGGCGATGGGCGTCGAAGACTCGGACTTCGCCGCGTTCTCGAGAACCGTCGGTGACGCCCTGCAGATCATTGCGAACCCGGGCGGAGACGCTCAGATCGTGCTCTGCGCAGTGCCGACGAATGACGGCGCTCCCAAGGCGGACTGGGACTACTGCCCCGAGTAGCCCAATGAGCGGTACCCACAGCAACGGTTGAGCGCTGATCAACCTGCGGCACCACATCGCTGTTGCCATCGGTTCCCGTCTCGGCAGCCGCCCTCGGCGATAACCCGCGATACTTCGCGGACCACCATGAGAGGGGATCGCGTGGGCACCACCGCTCTGCAGGATCTGACGACACTCGGCGTTTCCGTATGGCTCGACGACCTCAGCCGTGCACGCCTCGACTCCGGGAACCTCGCTGCACTCATCGGCGACCGTTCCGTTCGAGGCGTCACGTCGAATCCGGCGATTTTCGAGGCCGCCATCTCGAAAGGTGCTGCGGCATACGCGGCAGACCTGCAGTCATTGGCCGCCGACGGGCATGACGTTGACGCCATCATCCAAACGCTCACATCCGACGACGTGCGCCGCGCATGCGACCTCTTCCTTCCGATCTGGCAGGAGTCGAACGGCGTCGACGGGCGAGTGTCACTCGAGGTCGACCCACGCCTCGCGCACGACACGGACGGGACGATCGCGCAGGCGAAGGAACTGTGGGCACTCGTCGACCGTCCGAATCTCATGATCAAAGTGCCGGCAACGAAAGCCGGCCTGCCGGCGATCACTGCTGTGATCGGCGCAGGTATCAGCGTCAACGTCACCCTCATCTTCTCCGTCGAGCGCTATCGCGAGGTGTGGGCCGCCTACGAAGCCGGGCTCGCGCGCGCCGCAGCAGCCGGCATCGAACTCGGCTCGATTCATTCGGTTGCTTCGTTCTTCGTTTCACGCGTCGACACCGCTGTTGATCCGCAATTGGACGCACTCGGCAGCGCAGTCGCGCAATCGCATCGCGGCAAGGCGGCGATCGCGAATGCGGTCCTTGCCTGGGACGCATTCCTCGCAGTGACGGATTCGCCGAGTTGGAAGGCGCTCGCCGAACGCGGCGCCAACGCGCAACGCCCGCTCTGGGCGTCGACCATGATCTTGAGGAGCGTCGACTTGCCCGCGCCGTTCGGGCCGACGACGCCGATCTTGG
>CAXBQV010000035.1:0-15065 GCA_963978265.1 uncultured bacterium
AAGCAGCCGGTGGCCGGAAATCCGGAGCTCGTGCACGATGCTTTGCGCACCCGCCCAGGCGGCCGATGCCATCGCATCTCGCGGCAGCATGCTCGGCTTTGTCTCGATATCGAGCACGAGGCGATCGAAGTCGGTGCGCTGCTCGACGCGGGTTGCTTCCACCTTGTAGGTGACCTTCACAACCGGGCTGTAGATCGAGTCGACCGGAACGCGTCCGATCTCCTGGCCCACGACCTTGTTCTGGGCTGCCGTGACGTAACCGCGACCACGCTCGACCACGAACTCGATCTCGAGCTTCGCCTTGTCATTCAGCGTTGCGATGTGCAGATCCGGATTGTGGACCTCAACACCGGCTGGGGCCTGGATGTCCGCTGCCGTGGCGACGCCCGCGCCGGACTTGCGCAGAACCATGATCTCCGGCTCGTCGGATTCCGACGAGACGACGATGTTCTTGATGTTGAGAATCATCTCAACAACGTCTTCTTTGATGCCCTCGATCGTCGAGAACTCGTGCAGCACACCGTCGATGCGAATGCTGGTGATTGCTGCGCCAGGGATCGACGACAGCAACGTACGGCGGAGCGAGTTTCCGAGGGTGTAGCCGAAGCCCGGCTCCAACGGTTCGAGTGTGAAACGCGAACGCGTGGACGTAATGACTTCTTCCGAGAGCATCGGACGCTGTGCAATCAGCACTGTGATTCCTTTCGGGCGACGACCTCTATATGACGTCGCAGTCGGGATGAGGAGCGGGGGGATTCGCTCCTGCTTACGGGTACCGCGCGAAGCGGCTCTGGTCTTCGCCGGTGCCCGCCGCAGCGGGCACCGGTCAAAAACTCGGTTACTTCGAGTAGAGCTCGACGATCAGCTGTTCCTGGACAGCCGTATCGATCTGAGCACGGACGGGAAGCTGGTGCACGAGCACGCGCATCTTGCTCGGGATGACTTCGAGCCAGGCCGGAACCGGACGCTCGCCCGCTTCTGCACGGGCGACGACGAACGGCGTCAGCTCACGCGAACTGACGGCGACCTCGACGATGTCATTCTCGGCGACGCGGAACGACGGGATGTCGGCCTTGCGACCGTTCACGGTGATGTGACCGTGGCGGACGAGCTGACGTGCCATATCGCGGCTCTTCGCAAAGCCAGCGCGGTAGACAACGTTGTCGAGACGCGACTCGAGGATGCGCAGCAGGTTCTCGCCGGTCTTGCCGGTGCGGCGGTGCGCCTCTTCGTAGTACGAACGGAATTGCTTCTCGAGCACACCGTAGATGCGTGCGGCCTTCTGCTTCTCACGCTTCTGCAGCAGGTACTCGGATTCCTTGGAACGCGCGCGGCCGTGCTGCCCCGGGGGGTACGGACGGATCTCGATCGGGCACTTCGCGGACTCGCACTTCGCACCCTTGAGGAAGAGCTTGGTCTTCTCGCGACGGCAACGCTTGCAATCTGCGCCTGTGTAACGGGCCATGTGTGGTTCTCCTCCTCAATCAATCAAACACGACGCCGCTTGGGAGGGCGGCAGCCATTGTGTGGGACAGGGGTGACGTCTGAGATCGAGCCGACCTCGAGACCAGTTGCCTGAAGCGAGCGGATGGCGGTTTCGCGACCCGAACCCGGGCCCTTCACGAACACATCAACCTTCTTCATGCCGTGTTCCATCGCACGACGAGCCGCGGCCTCCGCAGCCATCTGGGCTGCATATGGCGTCGACTTGCGGGAACCCTTGAAGCCGACCTGGCCGGCAGACGACCACGAGACAACCGCACCCGTGGGGTCGGTGATCGAAATGATCGTGTTGTTGAACGTGCTCTTGATGTACGCCTGGCCAGAGGCGACGTTCTTGCGCTCCTTGCGACGAATCTTCTTCGCGCCGGATGCGGCCTTTGCAGTCTTTGACGGTGCCATTACTTCGTAGCCTTCTTCTTGCCGGCGACGGTCTTCTTCGGACCCTTACGAGTGCGCGCATTCGTGTGCGTGCGCTGACCGCGAACCGGGAGGCCCTTGCGGTGGCGAATGCCTTGGTAGCAACCGATTTCGACCTTGCGGCGGATGTCGGCCTGGACTTCGCGACGAAGGTCGCCTTCGAGTTTGAAGTTGCCTTCAAGGTAGTCGCGGAGAGCGACGAGCTGATCGTCGGTCAAGTCCTTGACGCGGATGTTGGGATCGATGTTCGTCGCTGCAAGTGCTTCTTGCGAACGCGTACGGCCAACACCGTAGATGTATGTGAGGCCGACTTCGACGCGCTTATCGCGCGGCAGGTCGACGCCTACGAGACGTGCCATTGGGCGGTGCTCTCTTTCGGGAAGCGGCTGAGGTCTGAACGCTGGATCAGTTCCACCCGCCCGGGTGGGTTCTCGGCCTCAGTACCGAGAGTGGCGTCCATCTTCTTTGGCAAGAAGGTGGGGACGGATCCTGCGTTTCTGTCGTATTCAGTTGTGTCGTGCGAGGTGCTCGTACTAACCCTGACGCTGCTTGTGTCGCGGGTTCTCACAGATCACCATGACACGACCGTGGCGACGGATGACCTTGCACTTATCGCAGATCGCCTTGACGCTCGGTTGGACCTTCATGGTTTCTCTTTCTGTGGTGCTACGCGTTGTTACTTGTAGCGGTACACGATGCGACCGCGCGTGAGATCGTAGGGCGAGAGCTCCACGACAACCCGATCGGTCGGAAGGATGCGGATGTAGTGCTGCCGCATCTTGCCGCTGATGTGCGCGAGGACTTTGTGACCGTTCTCGAGCTCCACCTTGAACATGGCGTTCGGTAGCGCTTCGAGGATGGTGCCTTCGACTTCGATGGCACCGTCTTTCTTGGCCAAGACCTCTCACAATCAGTTGGGGGCGCGACGTGTCGCCGGGCAACGCGGACCCGGTTCGGAAAACTGGGAGTACGAGCACGGCGCGCACAGCACACCGAGGCAGGATTTTAGGTGCGGTGCACACGCCGACCAAATCGTCGGCCCGAGCTCAGCCCCTCGGCCCCAATAAACGGACATTTCCGACATTTATCCCTTACCGTTGTCTGTGGAACGTGTCGGGATTGGCGGTGAAATGTCACGAATACCTACCGCCTTGGCGGGTGTCATGTCTGATAATTGACACAGCCTCTACTGTTCAGAGAGACAAGCGAAAGGTTCGATCATGCTTCTTCAACACTACGTCAAGGCAAAGCTGTGGCTCAGCGAGGATCGCGGCGCTTCTGCCGTTGAGTACGGTCTCTTGGTCGGCCTCATTGCAATCGTCATCATCGCTGCGGTAACGCTGCTCGGCAACCGCGTGAGCACGACGTTCAGCACCGCTGCAACGTCGCTGCCGTAAACCAATCGCACACGGCAGCACCATGCGACGCCACAGATCTGCCGAATCAGGCGCTGTGGCCGTTGAGTTCGCATTGGTGCTGCCGTTGTTGCTTCTGCTCGCGCTCGGCATCTACGACTTCGGTCGGCTGCAGTACGAGCGGATCGTCGTCACCTCGGCGGCATATGAAGCCGCCCGCGCAAGCGCGCTATGGAAGACCGGCGACACCTGGAATGGCGTCGCGATCACCAGCGGCGCACAAGCAGCAACGCTTGTGGGTCAGGCCGCAGCAGGAAACGTGACCATCACACTCACCGCCGGCCCCACCAGCCCGGGCTGTGCGAGCGCAGGAACGAACACGGTGACCCTCACTGCGACGCACAACGGCCAGACCAGGTTCCCGTTTGTGACTCCGGGTCTCACGGGCTTGAATGTGAGTGTGACCGTCTCTGGAGCATTCCGATGTTTGTCGCAATAGCCAAAGCGCGCAGCGATCAACGCGGGTTTGTCGGCGTAATGGTGGCAATTCTGGTCGGCTTCGGAGCGCTGCTCGTTGTCGGAGCGTTGGTCGTCGACATCGGCCTCAAGCACGTCGAGCGACGCGAACTCCAGAACGGCGCAGATGCCGCAGTCATGGCCGCGGCGTTCGAGTGCTCATTCCGTGACATTGCAACTTCTGGGCACAACTGCAGCAACGCCCTCACACAAGCCAGAACCATCGCATCCGCGAATGCCAGCGACACGGTCGCGGACATTGCTGCCCCAGCCCAGTTGCCAGCGTTCTGCGGCCGAGGGAACAACGCACTTTCTGCATGTTCCGGCAACGGCTCCACGCTCTTGTGCCCGAACACGCTCAGTCAGTCCTCTGCCATCAACTTCGTGCAAGTGACCACGGCAACCAAGTCCTCTACATCGAGTGTGCTGCCGTCCTATTTCGCAAGCCTCCTCGGCGGCACGGACAACGGCACGATCCACGCATGTGCGCAGGCACAGTGGGGGCCACCGAAGAGCCATCCGACTGCCGTCTTCCCGATCGCCATGAACTGGGAGTGCTGGTACGCACAAGTACAGAACTCGAATGCGTACGGTCCGCCGTCCTACGCGGCTGCAGGAGCAACGAGCTGGACCCGATGGATCCGGTTGACGGGCGGCAGCTCCACCGGTTGCTACGGCTCGAATTCGCTCGCATCCGGTTTCGGCTGGACGTGCGTCGCTCTCGGCAACTGCTCGGACCCCGCTCTCAACTCGAGCGCCGGCTGCAACAGCATCGACGGTGCCGCGTACCACTCCAACATGTGGGTGCAGGTCGACACCGGCAACAACCTCCCAGCCACATGCGCCGACCCGCTCTTCCCGGACTCGAACTCGATCGTTCGAACCATGATCGTGGTTCCGCTCTACGACTGCATCTGGGCCCAGAACGCGACTCAGGCCACTGGTACGCCGTACGTGACGCCCGGCGGCGGCTACAGCACCTGCGCGTCGCTGCCTGCACCGATCACCCCGAATGAGCGGCACTACCACATCGTCGGTTTTGCGCCATTCCTGTTCTCCGGCTTCTGGTACGGCTCCGGCAGCTGCAGCTCTGTGGGTAGCTGCAACAACGTCACCGACACCTTCATCCAGACCAAGATCCAGGCCAATGTGAATCAGGGCGGTCAGGGCGTCTGTACAAGCAACGAGCGATGCCTCTTCGGATGGTTCACCCAGAGCACTCTGCTCGCCGAAGGCGAAATCGGCGACGACAACCAGAACTACTTCGGACTGAACGTCGTCAGACTCATCGGTTGACGCCACTCCCCGAACCGACCAACGAGACCGGCTCCTTGGCCAGCCGATGATGGTCCAAAGGGCTCGGAATGTGGTCCAATAGGGGCCGGTCAGCTTCGGAAGGATGTCCGAATTGAAGCGTAAGCGGTTTGCGGCGGCACTCTTGGCGCTGCTCCTCGCCATCGCCGGCGCGGGTTCGATGTGGTGGTACGCCCAGGGTGCCGACGACCGCGCCATGCAGGGGCTTGAGGCAGTCGACGTTTTCGTCGCCAACGGCGACATTCCCGCGGGCACGAGTCTGGGGAACGCCCTTGCCGCCCAGCTGCTCACCATCCAGCAGATTCCCCGCCGACTGGCGCCCACCGGTGCCTCGGTGGAGGTCGACGCCAACAATTCTTCCAATGTGGCACTGAACAACATCCGCAGTGGCGAAATGGTGCTCCTCACGCGGTTCGGTGCGGCTGAACAGGTGAGTGCGGGCCTCGCGATCCCCAACGGGCATGTTGCCGTCACGGTCCGACTCGAAGATCCCAATCGCGTGGCCGACTTCATCAAGGTCGGATCGAAGGTTGCCATCTTCTATACCTTCGCCACCGCTGCCGGCTCCACCGATCCGGCACCCCAGAAGGCCGCCGGCAAGGCGACCCGTTTGCTGCTCAAGGACATCCTGGTGCTCGGTGTCGGCGCGGCAACCGGTCAGACGGATCAAGCGGCGCAGGTCCCCAGCGCCTTGATGACGCTGTCGGTCACGCAGTCCGAAGCCGAGCGCCTCATCCTCTCGACGCAGACAGGAACGATCTACTTCGCGTTGATGAACGACCAATCGGATGTCACTGAATCGGGTGGCGTCGCCGAAACGAACATCTTTAGGTGAGCACATGGCCCTCTTTCTTGACACCAGCCGCGGCGACTCCGACGCCACCGCATACGCCATCGGTGACGATGTAGTTCGCGTCGCCAGTGCCCACCTGCTGGCACGCGCGCTCGAGGACAAGCCGGAAGAGGTCCTTGTCGTCATCGACGCCGACTTCGACTTGGCGGCAGCGCTTGCCATCGCCAGCGACTACCGGATGCGCCGCCCATCGCTTGGTGTGGTCCTGATGCGTCGCCGCATCGATGTCTCCCTCATGACGCAGGCACTACAGGCCGGCGTCCGCGAGGTTGTGGCAGCAGACGATTTGCAGGCACTCGCATCTGCATGTCGACGTTCGCGCGAAGTCACTGCGCGTCAGAGCGGCAAGATCGTGGAAGTCGGTCAAGGAACCGTCATCAGCGTCTTCTCCTCGAAGGGAGGTTGTGGCAAGACCACAATTTCGCTGAACCTTGCGGTGGCGCTCCAGACGGTGCAGAAGAAAAAGACCGTATTGGTTGATCTCGACCTCCAGTTCGGCGACATTGGCATCACACTCGGTCTTCCTGGTACCCCAACGATTGCGGATGCAATTGCAATGGTCGGCAACCTGGATGCAACCGGTGTCAGCAGTCTGATCCACCATCACGAATCAGGCATCGACTGCCTCTTGGCACCGATGACACCGGCAGAAGTCGAGGGAATTCCGGCGGCGCTCATCACCGAATTGCTGCAACTGTTGAGGAGCACGTACGACTACGTGATCATCGACTCGCCGCCGGCCTTCACCGACACCATTCTCGCTGCCCTGGACCTGTCAGACACCTACATCCTGGTGACGACGCCGGATATCCCGGCGCTCAAGAATCTGCGGATCACCCTCGATACCTTCGACGAACTCGGCTATCCCCGGAGCGCCTGGCAGGTTGTGCTCAACCGTGGTGACTCCAAGAACGGGCTCGAACTCGAGGATGTCGAACGGGCCCTCGGGACCAACGTGCAGTTGATCATCCCCCAGAGCGCGGATGTGTCGAGGACTGCCAACCGCGGCGTACCGATCGTCTCGGACATGCCGACACATGGGGTGTCAAAGGCGATCATCCAGCTTGCTTCGATGCAGCGCGGACTATCAGGACAGAGCGTGGGAGCGATCGACGCTCGCAAACGCAAGAACAACGGTTTGTTCTCACGGAAGGGCTAGCGCATGAGCAGTCTCAGCGAGCGGTTGAGTGCCAAACGTGACACCGAGATCATCCGTACCGAAGCAACCAAGACGTTGGGGCAGCGCGTACACGCGCAGGAAACTCCGCAGCAGGACCCGTTCCAGCGCCTGAAGGAACGACTCCACGAGGCCCTGCTCGAATCGCTCGGCCCGCGGATGTACACCAATGACCTGCAGCCCCGGGAGCTCGAACAGGCGGTTCGCGACACCGTTCTCGGCATCATCGAGACCGAGAACTTGCCACTCACCGTGGCGGATCGCACCCGCGTCATGCAGGAAGTCGCCGACGACATCCTCGGCCACGGACCACTGGAGCCACTTCTCCGTGATGCCGAAGTCTCCGAAATCATCGTGAACGGTCCATCCAGGGTCTTCGTGGAACGCAGCGGCAAACTGGAACTCACGTCCGTCACCTTCGCCGATGAAGAGCACCTTCGGCGCACGATCGAGAAGATCGTCGGACGCGTGGGTCGCCGTGTCGATGAAGCAAGCCCCATGGTCGACGCCCGTCTCCCCAATGGATCCCGCGTTAATGCAGTGATTCCGCCGATCGCCCTGGACGGATCCTCACTGACGATTCGAAAGTTCTCCATCGACCCGTTCACCGTCGACGATCTCATCGAATTCGGCACATTCACTCGCGACGTCCAAGTGCTGCTCCAGAGTGCAGTGCACGGCCGACTCAATGTGCTCATCAGCGGTGGCACCGGCTCCGGCAAGACCACCACGTTGAACGTGCTCTCGTCGTTCATCTCGGACGATGAACGCATCGTGACCATCGAGGACGCTGCCGAACTGCAATTGCAGCAGCAACACATCGTGCGGCTGGAGAGTCGACCTTCGAACATCGAAGGTCGCGGCGAAGTCACGATTCGCGACCTCGTCCGCAATTCCCTTCGCATGCGCCCCGACCGCATCATCGTCGGTGAGGTCCGCGACGCCGCCGCACTTGACATGCTGCAGGCCATGAACACGGGCCACGATGGTTCACTCACCACCGTGCACGCGAACACCCCGCGCGACGCACTCTCCCGCATCGAGACCATGTGTCTTATGTCCGGTGTGGAACTGCCGGCTCGCTCCATTCGTGAGCAAATCTCATCCGCCATCCACCTCGTCGTGCAGCAGGCCCGCTTGCGCGATGGCTCGCGACGCATCACGCATATCACCGAAGTTGTCGGCATGGAAGGCGACATCATCACCACTCAGGATCTGTTCACATTCGACTACCGCGGCTCGGATGGCAAGGACGGCATCCTGGTTCCAACGGGAATCCGGCCGACGTTCGTTGACGATTTCCGCGCACGGAACCTGCCGCTTCCAACCGCGATGGCTGGAATCACGTTGTGACCTGGAAGTTCGCACGCTTCGCAACGGCGATCATCGTTGGACTCATTCCCCTCGCGGTGATCGCTGCGTCTGCTGAGCCGGTCGCCACCGTCCGATCGGTACGGCTACAGGGCAGCAGTGCAGAAGTCCAGATCCTGGTGAATTCGGCCCCCTCAAGCATCACATCGGCTCCGATCTCGGTCGTGGCGACAAGCGCGGGGCAGGAGTTGCCTGCACAAGTCCAACTTGATTCCACGACGGCGACTCCCACCACGGACAACTCGCGCAAGCAGTTGATGTTGGTGCTCGATGCGAGTGGTTCGATGGCGGGCGACAAGCTCAAGCAGGCGAAAGCTGCAGCCAAGCGTTTCCTTCAGGAAGCCCCTGCAGATCTCGAGATCGGTGTCATCACGTTCTCACAATCAGCATCCGTTATCACGGAACCCACCCTCGACCGCGAACGCGCCGTCGCCGCAATCAATGACATTCGGGCAACCGGCAATACGGCATTGTTCGACGCCATCCAGCTTGCGCTCGTCACAATTGGCGATGTCCCGGGCGGCACGGTTGTCGTGCTCTCGGATGGCGATGACACGAGCAGCAAGGCCACCTTCAAAGAAGCAATCGCTTCACTCAAGAACAGCGATGTCACCACCAACTTCATTGCGTACCAGCGAAATGTGGGCACCACCAAGCAGCTGGAGAAGTTGGCCACCGCAGGCTCCGGACGCATGTTTGCAGCAGAGACGGAAGATGCATTGCTGTCCGTCTTCGCCCAGTCCGTTGGCACTGTCAATGCGATGCTCAGCGTCCTCATCACGCTCCCGAATGCCTGGGCGGGCGGAGAACACACGGTTGCCATTGCGCTGAGTCTCGGTGACGCGAAGGTGGGCCTGACCGCGAGTATTCCGGTGGCTGCCCCGACATCCGCAACGACGCATCTGGCGCCGCTCACACTGCTGATCTATACGATCATGATCCTCATCGGCGTCTACGTGTTCGTGCTGCTTGTCACGGAGAGTAGCCAACGCGACAAGCGGCGTCGCATCGAACGCATCGTGTCCACCTACGCGAAGCATGTGAAGATCGAGGAAACTCCGCAAACGGATCTCACCGTGCTGGAAACGCTGGAGGACTGGATCCGTCCGATCCTCGAACGGCGTGGGACCGTGGAAGAGATCGCCTTGATGCTCGAAGGTGCCAAGATCAACCGATCCCCCGAGCAGTGGATTCTTGTGAAAATCGGCGCCGCACTTGCGACAGCCTCGTTCTTCATCATCCTGTTCAAGTCAGCGGTCTTCGGCACGCTGATCGGTGGCGTTGTCGGCTGGGTCCTACCGCAGGTCTTCGCCAATCGTCGACGTGCATCACGATGCAAACGATTCGAGGAGAACCTCCCCGATTCGCTGATGCTGATGGCGAGCAGCCTGCGCTCGGGATTCTCGCTTGACCAGGCAATCGTTGCCGCGGCGGACCAAGCCGGCACCGAGATGTCCGAGGAACTTCGCAAGGCCATCCAAGAGATCCGAATCGGTCTACAACTTGAAGTCGCGCTTGGACGCGTGGCTGACCGAGTCAACAGCCCCGACTTTGCGTGGGTCGTGAACGCGCTTCGCATTCAACGGAAGTCCGGCGGCAACCTCGCGGAGCTGCTGTCAACCGCTGCCAAGACCGTGCGCGAGCGCGGCCAGCTGCACCGCGAAGTGCAGGCCCTCACTGCAGAAGGCCGGCTCTCCGCCTATGTGCTGATCGGATTGCCGATTGGACTCTTCGCGTTCCTTGGGCTCACGCAACCCGGCTATATCGAGCCACTGTGGTCGACCTCGCTGGGCATCATGATCAGCATCGTTGGGCTCGCGATGCTGGCCATCGGCTGGGCCATCATGTCGCGAATGGTGAAGGTGAAGATCTGATGTTGATCGATTTCCTCACCCATCAGCTCGCTTCACTCCCCCTCTATGTTGGCTTCGGCGAACTCATCGTCGCCACCATTCTGGGCCTGTACTACGTGATGCAGAGCACCGGCGATCGCCCACAGATCGAACGGTCACTTCGACTGCTCGAACAGGAGATCGATCGTTGGGCGCAATCGAAGCGCCAAGTGGAGGAATCCGAGCCGTTCTTCCGCCAGTTGCTCAAACTGCTGACACCGGTCGGTAAGCGTTTGGTCCTTCCGAGTTCACTCGTCGACATCGAACGGCAGATCAACTTCGCCGGAAACCCCGCACTATGGTCTCTTGAGAACATCCTGGCGCTGAAACTGCTTTCGCTTGTCGGCGGCGCTGCGCTTGCATTCACGTTGATCGGCACGATGGGCCAGGCCGGCCTGCTTCTCGGTGTCTTGGTGGCGCTCCTCGGATACGAGATTCCCGACCTCACGATTCGGCAGATGGCGAACAATCGACAGGCCGAAATCCTGCACGGACTTCCCGACACCCTCGACCTGCTCACGGTCACCGTGGAGGCCGGATTGGGCTTCGATGCCGCCGTCTCACAGGTCTCGGAAGACACTGAAGGGCCGTTTGCTGGCGAGCTCTCACGGTACTTGCAGGAGAAGCAATTGGGCTTCACCGGTCGGCAGGCGTTGGAGAGTCTGGCGAGTCGCACATCGATCGATGAGGTGAAGTCGTTCTGTTCAGCACTCCTGCAGGCGGACAAGATCGGCATCTCGGTCGGTCCGGTTCTGCGCGAGCTCACCCAGGAAATGCGCATCAAGCGGCGTCAGCGCGCGCAAGAGCAGGCACAAAAGGTTCCGGTGAAGATTCTCTTGCCGCTGGTCTTCTTCATCTTCCCCGTGTTCTTCATCGTGGTGATCGGGCCCACGATCATCAAGGCGATGACGCAGTTCTAGTTCGCGCTCGACGAATCGGAACGAGCCACATTTCCGAAGCCCAGACGTGCGGAACCTCCGTCCAACGCCGTTGTGACCCACGGCCCCTCATCCGTGATACAGACGGTGTGCTCCCAGTGGGCGGCGCGGGAGTTGTCCAGGGTGACGACCGTCCAGTCATCGAGCAGAACCTTCGTGTCGATGGTGCCCACAGCAATCATCGGCTCGATGGCGAGCGCCATACCCGTGCGCAGCTGTGGACCCTTGCCGGGAGGCCCGTAATTCGGCACAGGCGGCTCCATGTGCATGCGGGAGCCGATGCCGTGTCCCACGTAGTCCTCGATGATCTTCCAGTCACCATCGGCCCGTACGGTGGTTTCAACGGCATGTGAGATGTCGGAGAGCGCATTTCCCGCGACCGCCTTGGCGAGGCCCGCCCAGAGTGCCCGCTCCGTGACGTCGATTAGGCGCTGGGACTCATCATCGAGCTCACCGATCCCGAATGAGATGGCGGCATCTCCATGCCAGCCTTCGACGATCGCTCCGAAGTCGACGCTGACGAGGTCCCCCTCGTGCAGCCCCCGCTTGCCGGGAATGCCATGCACAACTTCCTCATTCACCGAAACGCAGATCACCGCCGGGTAGCCGTGGTACCCGTGAAACGACGAGTCAGCGCCATAGTGCTGCAACTGATCGCGGGCGATCGCGTCGATGTCGTAGGTCGTCATGCCCGCAGTGGTGACTTCCTTGATGAGCTGCAAGGTCTTGGCCACCACGAGGCCAGCCTGTCGCATGTGCGCGAACTGCTCAGGCGTCTTGATCTCGATGCGAGTGCCGCGACGGAATGCCATGATGCGATTCTCTCAGACGGTACGTGGGTGAAGGAAAACCGGTATAGATAGTTCTGGACGGACGCAGTAACGCGACCAGCAGAGATCGGTTCAGAGATGCGCCATGATGCGGTCGGTGACTTCCGCGACGGTACCGATACCGTCGACTTGGCGCACCAGGCCGCGTTCGCCGTAGACCTTCGTGATCGGCGCCGTCTGCTCTGCATACACATCGAGGCGATGGCGCATGACATCGGCCCCGTCGTCCGAACGGCCCTCCTGCGCAGCTCGAGCCGTCAGCCGCTGAACGACGACATCCGTGTCAGCGACGATCTCAATAACGAGATCCAACGTCTGCCCCAGGCTCTTGAGCATGGAGTCGAGTTCATGGATCTGGTTCAACGTACGTGGGTATCCGTCGAGCAGGAAACCATTGATGGCGTCGGCCTGCGCAAGGCGATCGCGCACCATGCCATTGGTGATCGAATCCGGCACGTACTCGCCGGCATCCAGATACTTCTTGGCCTCATTGCCGAGTGTGGTGCCAGCGCCGACATTCGACCGGAAGATGTCACCGGTGGAGATATGCGGAATGTGCAACTTCTCCGAAATGATCTTCGCCTGGGTTCCCTTGCCTGCGCCGGGAGGACCCATCAACACGATATGCATGCGTGTCGCCCCTCTCGCGCTTAGCGGAGGAAGCCTTCGTAGCTGCGCTGTTGCAGCTGCGCTTCGATCTGCTTCACGGTGTCGAGACCGACGCCCACCATGATCAACAGCGAAGTGCCACCGAACAGGAAGCGATTGCCCACACCGAGAAGACCGAACGCGATGAACGGAATGATGGCGATCACCGCGAGGTACACCGATCCGGGTGCCGTGAGGCGCGAGATCACGTATGAGAGGTAATCCTCCGTCGGGCTGCCCGCACGGATGCCGGGGATGAATCCGCCGTACGACTTGAAGTTCTCGGCAGTCTCCTTCGGATTGAAGGTGATCGCGACGTAGAAGTACGTGAAGAAGATGATAAGCACTGCGTACATCGTGAGGTAGACCCAGTGCTCGCCACGGCCGAGGTTGGTGGCGATCCACTGCGCCCACGGCGCCGTCGAACCGGACAGGTTCACGACGAGCGACGGGATGTACAGGATCGACGACGCGAAGATGACCGGCACAACGCCCGCCATATTCACCTTCAGCGGGATGTAGGTGGACGTTCCGCCGTACTGCTTGCGACCGACCATGCGCTTCGCATACTGCACCGGAACACGACGCTGCGCCTGCTCGACGAACACCACACCTGCAATAGTGAAGACGCCGACGGCCAACGTCAGTACGAAGGTGAAGACGCCGTTCGAGCGGTAGATGTTCATGAGCTGACCGGGGAACGTAGCGATGATCGACGTGAAGATGAGCACGGACATGCCGTTACCGACACCCTTGTCCGTCACGAGTTCCGCCAGCCACATGATGAGCGACGTGCCTGCCGTGAGGACGAACACCATCACGATGAGCAGGAAGATCGACTCGTCGGGGATCAGGTCCTCGTTGCAGCCCGGGATCAGGCGACCCGGCGTGCGCGCGAGAGTGAGGATCGAGGTCGACTGCAGAACGGACAGACCGATCGTCACGTAACGCGTGTACTGCGTGATCTTGCTCTGACCGGACTGGCCTTCCTGCTTCAGGGTTTCGAGGCGCGGGATCACCACGGTGAGCAACTGCATGATGATGCTGGCGGTGATGTACGGCATGATGCCGAGCGCAAACACCGACAACTGCAACAGAGCGCCACCCGAGAACAGGTTGACGAGACCGAGGATCGGGTTCTCCTGCGCCTGATCGACACAGCGCTGGACTGCTCCGTAGTCGACGCCCGGCGTCGGAACGACCGAGCCGATCCGGAAGACGGCAATGATGCCGAGCACGAACAGCAACTTCTTCCGAAGATCAGGCGTACGGAACGCTGATGCGAAAGCGCTGAGTTGCATTGTCTTCCCTTACTCATCTCGCGAGGGACGATCGCCCCACGCTGACGTTAGTTGACGCTGATCAGATTTCGACGACGACGCCGCCGGCAGCCTCGATCTTCTGCTTCGCAGAATCCGAAAATGCGTTGGCTGTGACGCGAACCTTCACGGACAGTTCGCCCTGGCCGAGCACCTTGACGGGCTGACCCTTGCGAACCGCGCCGGCCTTGACGAGATCGGTGATACCGACGACGCCACCCTCCGGGAAAAGCTTCTGCAGTTGCGCAACATTGACGACCTGGAACTCAACGCGGTTCGGGTTGGTGAAGCCGCGCAGCTTCGGCAGACGCATATGCATCGGCATCTGGCCGCCTTCGAAGTTGGCGCCGACCTGGTAACGAGCCTTCGTACCCTTGGTACCGCGACCCGAGGTCTTGCCCTTCGAACCCTCACCACGACCAACACGGGTCTTGGCAGTCTTCGAGCCCGGTGCCGGACGCAGGTGATGAACCTTGAGAGCCATTTACTTCACTTCCTCGACTGAGACCAGGTGAGAGACGGCTTTGACCATGCCACGGATCTCCGGGCGGTCTTCCTTCATCACCACGTCGCCGATTCGCTTGAGACCAAGCGAACGCAGCGTTTCACGCTGCTCCGGGCGGTTGCCGATCGGAGACTTCTTCTGCGTAACCTTCAAACGGATGCTCATGCGCCAACTCCTGCACGTGCACGAAGAAGTGCTGCGGGAGCAACATCTTCAAGCGGAAGACCGCGACGCGCGGCAACCTGCTCCGGACGCTCGAGCATCTTGAGTGCTGCAACGGTGGCGTGCACGATGTTGATCGCGTTCGAGGAGCCGAGGCTCTTCGAGAGCACGTCGTGGATGCGACGCAGTGGAAAGACTCGGCGCCGCCCTTCGCGTCAACTGGGAACTCACGCTCAACCAACTGTTTCTCGATCACACCTGGCTC
>CAXBQV010000036.1:0-14955 GCA_963978265.1 uncultured bacterium
TGCCGTCCTGCGGCACGAAGCCCCACTTCATGCCGGTCGGGAAGCCGGCGCCGCCGCGACCGCGAAGGCCGGAATCCTTCACGAGTTGGATGATCGAATCGGGATCGCTCTTGAGCGCCTTCTTCAACGCCTCGTAGCCGTGATGGCGGGTGTACCCGCCGAGTGTGTGACAGTCGGCTTCATCCCAGTGTGCAGTCAGAATCGGTGTCAGCGGCATCTCACACCTGGCTTTCCGGCAGCAGCGTGCCAGCGGCTTTTGCGGCGGTCAGGCCGGCGAGCATCCGCTTGTCCATTGCCGGCGCATCTGCGAGACCATCATCGAACCCGGCGATCGTGCGCTCGGTCGCAGCAAGGCTGCGGATCTTCGGACCACGCGTCGGCTGGACTTCCTCGCCGCGCTTGAGCCTGCCGACGAAATCACGCACCATCTCGACGGTCGCGTCGTCGATGAATTCCCAGTCGATTGTGACCACCGGTGCATGTGTGCACGCGGCCTGGCATTCGATCTTCTCGAGCGTGAACATGCCGTCCTCGGTGGTCTCATCGTGTCCTGCACCGAGATCACTCGAGATGGCGTTCCAGATCGCGTCGCCGCCGAGCAGCCCGCACATCGTGTTCGTGCAGACGCCGATGTGGTGCTTGCCGGTGTTGTGACGCTTGTACATCGTGTAGAAGGTCGACACTGCAGCAACTTCAGCGGTCGTCAGGTCGAGCAGTTCTGCACAGAGGGCGATACCGTCGGCGCTGACCTTGCCCTCTGCACTCTGCACGAGGTGCAGCATCGGCAACAGCGCGGAACGACGGACCGGGTAACGGCTCGCCAATTCCTCGAGGTCGCGGCGGATGTTCTCGATCATCAGCGGTCCACACCACCCATCACGGGATCGATACTCGCAACTGCTGCGATGACGTCTGCGACGAGACCGCCTTCGCACATTGCCGGAATTGCCTGCAGGTTGTTGAACGAAGGGTCGCGGAAGTGCACGCGGTACGGACGCGTACCGCCGTCGGACACCACATGCGCGCCGATCTCGCCCTTCGGCGATTCGATCGGGACGTACGCCTGTCCTGCCGGAACCTCGAAGCCCTCGGTAACGAGCTTGAAGTGGTGGATGAGCGACTCCATCGACTCACCCATGATCTTCTTGATGTGCTCGAGCGAATTGCCCTGGCCGTCGCCGAGCACCGAAAGCTGCGCAGGCCAGGCGATCTTCTTGTCCTCCACCATGACAGCACCGGGACGCAGGCGATCAAGGCATTGCTCGACGATCTTCAACGACTCGTCCATCTCACGCACACGCACGAGGAAGCGGCCATAGGCGTCGGCGGTGTTCTCGGTCTGGACGTCGAACTCGTACGTCTCGTAGTCGAGGTACGGCTGGTCCTTGCGCAGATCCCATGGCATGCCCGCTGCACGGAGGATCGGCCCGGTGATGCCGAGCGCAATGCAGCCGGTGAGATCGAGATAGCCGACGCCCTGCGTGCGTGCGAGCCAGATCGGGTTGTCGATGAGCATCGCGGCGTTGTCGCGAAAGTTCTTGCGCAACTGCGTGATGGTTTCGGCGATCTTGAACTCGATGCCGTCGGGCAAATCGTTCGCGACGCCACCGGGACGGAAGTACGCGTGGTTCATGCGCAGACCGGTGATGCCCTCGAACAGGTCGAGCAGGAGTTCGCGGTCGCGGAAACCGTTCGTCATCGCGGTGAGTGCACCGAGCTCCATGCCACCGGTGCCGAGGCACACGAGGTGGGAGTTGACGCGGTTGAGTTCCATCATCATCACACGTATGACCTTCGCGCGTTCCGGGATCTCGATACCGAGCAGACGCTCAACCGACATCACATACGCGGCCTCGTTGAAGAACGAGGTGAGGTAGTCCATGCGAGTGACAAACGTGGGCCCCTGCGAGAAAGTGCGGTATTCCATGTTCTTTTCGATGCCGGTGTGCAGGTAGCCGATAGCTGCTCGGGCTTCCTTCACCGTTTCGCCCTCGAGCTCGAGGATCATGCGGAGCACACCATGTGTCGACGGGTGCTGCGGACCCATATTGACGACGACGCGCTCCTTCGAGCCCTCGGCAGCGCCGCGGACCTCGTCCCAGTCGCCGCCCGTGACGGTGTGAACGCGGCCTTCGGTGGTTTCGTAGCTCATGAGTACTTCCTCCGCAGATGCGGTGCAGGCGTCGTCGCACCCTTGTACTCGATGTCGATGCCACCGAGTGGGTAGTCCTTGCGCTGCGGATGGCCCGCCCAGTCGTCGGGCATCATGATCCGGGTGAGGCCAGGGTGGCCGTCGAAGATGATGCCGAAGAAGTCGTACGTCTCGCGCTCGTGCCAATCGGCGTTCGGCCACAGCGAGACGAGCGACGGGATGTGCGGATCGGACTCCGGCGCGGTCACTTCGAGTCGGATGCGACGGTTGTGGGTCATCGACAGCAGATGCGTGACGGTGTGGAGTTCGCGGCCACCATCGGTCGGGTAGTGCACACCAGAGACGCCTTGCAGCACTTCGAAGCGCAACTTCTCGTCGTCGCGCAGGATGCGGGCGATGTCGAGCAGGTGCTCGCGGCGGACGAAGAGGGTGAACTCGCCACGATCGACAACCGGGTACTCGACGGCGTCGATCTTGAGTTCTTCGAGTCGGCCGAACACGACATCCGCGATCTCGTCGTAGTAGGAGCCGTACGGTCGGGACGTCGCGCCGGGCATTGCGAACGTGCGCACCAGACCGCCGAACCCGGAGGTGTCACCACTGCCGGTGACATTGAACGAACCGGACCGGACATCGACGATGTGCAGTTCCTTGCGCTGCTCCGGGATGACCGGGAGTTCCTCGCTCATCGCAGCAAGCCCTTCTGCTGTGAGATCGGCGCCGCGTCGAGCGCAAGTTTCTCTAGCTCCACGATTTCCTTCTCACGGTGACCGCCGAGCTTGCGCTCCCAGATCTGATCGTGGAGTTTGAGGATCGCGTCCATCAATTGCTCCGGACGCGGTGGGCAACCCGGCACGTAGATGTCGACGGGAACGATGTGATCGACGCCCTGCACGATCGCGTAGTTGTTGAACATACCGCCCGACGACGCACAGGCACCCATGGCGAGTACCCACTTCGGGTTCGGCATCTGGTCGTAGATCTGGCGCAGTACCGGCGCCATCTTCTGGCTGACACGTCCGGCGACGATCATGAGGTCGGCCTGGCGCGGCGAGGCGCGGAACACCTCCATGCCGAAGCGGGCGAGGTCGTAGCGGCCGCCGGCCGTTGCCATCATCTCGATCGCGCAGCAGGCCAGACCGAACGTGGCGGGCCAGAACGAGCCCTTTTGTGCGTAGTTCGCGACCTTCTCAACGGTGGTGAGAAGTACGCCTTCGGGAAGTTGCTCTTCAAGACCCATTGTTTAGTCCCACTCAAGTCCACCGCGACGCCAGATGTAGGCGTACACGACGAGCACGGTTGCGATGAAGAGCAGCATCTCGATGAGGCCGAACAGGGCCATCTGGTCGAATGCGACTGCCCACGGATAGAGGAACACGATTTCGATGTCGAACACGATGTAGAGCATCGCCGTCAGGTAGTACTTGATCGGGAAACGACCGCCGCCCACCGGCTGCGGCGTCGGTTCGATGCCACATTCGTATGCGTCCACGCGTGCACGGTTGTATCGACGAGGTCCGACGATGGTTGCGAGCGCTGCCGAAAAGATTGCGAAGCCGCCCGCCAATGCACCGAGAACCAAAATCGGAATGGCGACGTTGTCCACGTTCTCGCCTCTCCAGACTGCCCTAACGGCTCACATCAGTAAGAAGCCTGTACGCATGACGTACAGGAATTACTGACGAGTCTAGTCGCGCGATTCGTGCCGGTTCACCCGCGGATATCGCAGCGTGAGATAGACCACGTACGACCGAAACGTCGGGACTTTCGGGCTATCAGGGCTTCGTCGCGCGATGGATCGCGACGATGCCGCCGGTGGCGTTGCGCCACTGGACCTTGCCCCAGCCGGCGGCCCTGATCTTGGCGGCGAGCTGGGTCTGGTCCGGCCAGGCCCGGATGGACTCGGCGAGGTACTCGTAGGCGGCGGGGTTCGAGGAGGTCTTGCGCGCGATCGCCGGCAGCGCCTTCATGAGGTACTCGGTGTAGAGGGTTCGGAAGGGCTTCCACACGGGGGCGGAGAACTCGCAGACGACGAGGACGCCGCCGGGTCTCGTCACCCGCAGCATCTCCTGCAGGGCCCGGTCGTGGTCCTGGACGTTGCGCAGGCCGAAGGAGATCGTGACCGCGTCGAACACCCCGTCCTTGAAGGGAAGGTTCATGGCGTCGCCGGCGACAAACGGCAGATCGGGCTGCCGCTGCTTGCCAACAGCAAGCATTCCGAGGGAGAAGTCGCAAGGCACGACGTAGGCCCCGCGCTTCGCGAAGGGGGCCGAGGAGGTACCGGTGCCGGCGGCGAGGTCGAGGATCTGCTGGCCGGGCTTCGGGTCGACGGCGTTCACCACCATCGACCGCCAGATGCGGGTCTGGCCGAGGGCAAGCAGATCGTTCACGAGGTCGTAGCGGGCGGCCACCCGGTCGAACATCGCGGCCACGTCAGCGGGAGCCTTGTCGAGCTCTGCGCGCATCCCGTCATCGGTCATAGGAGCAGTCTCGCACGTTTCTCGAATGTCCGAATCCCGGCGTAACCTGCCATCACCATGAACACGGTCGCCGAGGAGCAGATCCAGACACCGACGCTGTCGGTGCAGACGAAGGTCATCACCGACGGCCACCCATTGCTCGACTACCTGCCCGGTCCGTCATCGTTCGCATGGGTGCGCAACGGCAACGGCCTCGTCGCGTGGGGTGAATCGGCGCGGATCGTCGTGAACGGTCGCGAACGATTCTCACGCGCGCAACGCTGGTGGTCGGCGGTCGTGCGCGCCGCACACATCGACGATCCGTTGAGCCGTCCCGGTTCCGGCATCGTCGCCTTCGCATCGTTCGCATTCGAGCCCGGTCGTTCCGTACTCGTCGTACCGCGCGTTGTCATCGGCCGTTCCGAAACGGTGACCTGGGTGACGACGATCCGTGTCACCGGTGAACCGGAGTTCGATGCGCTCACCGAACTCGATTCGCTGCGCTGGCCGATCACCGCGCCGACGAATGTCGTCTTCGGCGAGGGCACGCGTGACACGAAGTCGTGGCAGCGCTCGGTCGCGGAAGCGGTGGAGCGCATCACCCGCGGCGAGTTGGACAAAGTGGTGTTGGCACGCGACATCGTTGCGCAGTCGTCGAATCCGCTCGATCCTCGTTTTCTCATGTCGCGCTTGGCTGAGCGCTATCCGGAATGCTGGACGTTCTCCGTCGACGGTCTCGTTGGCGCGACGCCGGAGTTGTTGGTGCGGCGTCGTGGTGATGTTGTGACATCGCGCGTTCTCGCCGGAACAATCAGGCGCGGTTCGTCGTCGGAGGCGGACAAGGATCTTGCATCGGCATTGATGGCATCGGACAAGGAGCAGGAGGAGCACGAGTATGCAGTGGCATCGGTTGCCGCCGCACTCTCTGCGCACTGCACCGACCTCGACGTACCCGATTCACCGCGACTATTGCGCCTCGCGAATGTGCAGCATCTCGCCACCGATGTGGCCGGACGTATCGCCGATGATGTACCGGTGCTCGCACTCGCTGCATCCCTGCATCCGACTGCGGCCGTCTGCGGAACGCCGACGGAACGTGCCGCAAACGTCATCCGGTCGCTGGAGGGCATGGACCGGTCACGCTATGCAGGCCCGGTGGGTTGGATCGATGCGCGCGGCGACGGCGAACTCGGTATCGCACTGCGCTGCGGGCAGATCGACCAATCCGACCCGCGGCGCATCCAGTTGTTCGCCGGCTGTGGCATCGTCGCCGGATCGGACCCGGCGAGCGAGTTGGCCGAGACGAACGCCAAACTCGAACCGATGAAGCAAGCGCTGCTCGGCTGATCAGCCCTTCTTCAACACCAACGTTTCCGTTGCCGCCTTCTCGACGGCCTGCTTGCTGAACGCCCACGGATAGCGCGTGCCATTGACCCATGCATCGAGTTGATCGACGTAGTGCTTCGAGTAGGCGTGGCCGCTCGAGCCGGTGAGATTCACCCAGGTGCTCTTGTCCCAGTTCGACGGATCGAGGACCTGTCGCATCGACGGCAGCGACGTGATCTCGTAACCCTTGTCGGTGTTCCAATTCGTCGAGTTCACAACCGATGAGGAGCCATTCACTTCCACTGGACCGCGATTGAAGAGCAGTTCGATGGGTTTGATGCCGCTGAGACCGAAGGTTTGGTTCTGCACCGTGAGTGTGTGCATCGCACCCCATCGCCAGGTTGCCGGTCCGCCGCCGAATCGATCGGTGAGCTCGGCTGTGGCCTCGGTCAGCGCCCGCGTCAGGATGTCATCGCGGGTTTCCACTGCACTCGTCCGCTTGTCGTCCCACCACAGGTTCGAGGGATCCGCGAGCAGCAGGCGCATGACTTCGAACCAACGGTCCTGTCCGTCGATCGCATAGCTGTCGGAGAGTTCGTCACGGAACGTGTCGTTCAGCAGATTGCGCCAGGTCGCAGCAAGCAGCGCGGCCTCCGCGGAGTCAACGGTCATCTGGCCGTCCCAGTCCTTCAGGATCGCTGCGCGGTCACCACCAACCTCGACGAGCGTCGGCACGATGATGTCCGCAAGCTCGTTGCGCGCATCCATCTGGAAGTCCTGCATGGTCGCGACGTCGATCTTCTTGCCGTTCTGCACAGCGTCGGTGATGAGATCTCGGATGCGCTGGCTCCGCGAGCCGTAGGCCCAGTCATCCGTGAGGAAGTACGGATAGGTCTGGTCGAAGATCACTGCGTTGTTCGCGGTGACGATGAAGTTCTCACGGGGGTTGAAGATCGACGGCAACGCATCGAACGGGATGTAGCCGATCCAGTCGTACTTCGACGACCAACCGGGCACCGGATACTTGCCGTCATATCCCGTGCGGATCGGGATCCTGCCCGGCGACTGGTAGCCGATGTTGCCGTCGACATCGGTGTAGAGCAGGTTCTGCGACGGAACCTGGAACTGCTCGGCGGCGGCTCGGAACATCTCGAAGTTCCGTGCGCGATCGAGCGTGAACACCGCATCCGCAGTGTTGCCCGGCGTGAGTGCAGTCCAGCGCAGCGCGACGGAGTAGCCATCCTTCTTGCCCAGTGCGGCGTAGTCCTCGCTTGCATCGGAGATGAGTGGGCCGTGCTGCGTCGCACGCGCCTGCCACTGCACATCCTTGCCGCCCGCCACCTTGATCGTCTCGTTCACGATCGTGAGCGGTTTCATCGCATTGTCGTACTTGTATGCATCGCCCTGTACGTCCTCGAGCACGAAGTCGGTGACGTCTGGTCCGAGGTTCGTGAATCCCCAACCGACCTGCGCGTTGTGGCCGATGATCACGCCGGGGAATCCGCTGAAGGTCCAGCCGGCGACATCGAACGTGCAGTCATCCGTCATCGACTCGCAGTGCAGGCCCATCTGCTCCCAGATGCCGGGCATCGTGGCAGTGAGGTGCGGATCATTCGCGAGCAGCGGCTTGCCGGTGGTGGTGAGATTCCCACTGACAACCCAGGAGTTGGAACCGATCCCACTTTCCTTGACGCCGAACGATGCGGGCAGTGACCTGATGAGGTTTGCGATGTCGGTGAAGGTGCGCGTGCTGTTGAGCCTTCCGGCAGTGTTCTGGTCGAACTGCAAGTAGTTCTTCACGCCGCCCTGCGTCACTATCGGTGCATGGCGTTCGAAGGGATACGCCGGGTACAACTCAGCAGTGCGTTCTTGTCCGACTGCCTCTGAGGCAACGGCACGGCCGAGTTCGTCGTCGAAGTTGCCGCGCAAGTCCCAGGCCATTGCCTTGAGCCACGCCAGCGAGTCCACCATCGTCCACGGCTCGGGGACGTAGCCACGAACCTGCAGCCCGAGGATCGCGTACTCGAGAGAGAGCGCCGCTCCACTGTGGTCCTTGAGGTAGGCGTTCACGCCGTCGGCGTATGCCTGTAGGTATGCACGGGTCGACGGTTGCAGAAGCGCGACTTCCTGTTCGGCGACGCGGCGCCACCCGATCGTGCGGAGGAACTTGTCAGTATCGACCTGGCTCTCGCCGAAAAGTTCGGACAACCGGCCGGCCGTGATGTGTCGACGGAAGTCCATCTCCCAGAAGCGGTCCTGTGCATGCACATACCCCTGTGCCATAAAGAGGTCGTGATCGGTCGTGGCATAGATCTGCGGGATGCCGAGACCGTCGCGGAGTACCCGCACATCGGCATTGAGACCTGTGATCGTGACATCGCCACTTGTCTGCGCGAACGACTTGCGCACGGTCCATGCGCCGAATCCGCCCGCACCGAGTGCAAGCACGAGCACGGCTATGACGATGTAGCGAAGAATGCGGCCAAACCGCTTCATGACTTACTCCTGGTCGTCGACAACGATGACGCCGATGCCGCTCTGCTCGCGCAGAGCGTCAAGCGTCGCCCGTAGTTCCACCGCGGTCTTGACCCGGGTGGTGCTCACACCGTACGCCGAAAGGATGGCCACCAGGTCGCGATCGTGCGGAGTTCCGTAGACGGTATCGAAGATGTCTGCGTACTCCAGTGCACCTTGTTCAAGGGTCTCGAAGATCCGGCCACCGTTGCTGTCGATGACGACGAACGTGAGGTTCGGTGTCGCCGAACCGGGCGGAAGGAGCAGGCCGTTGATGTCGTGCAGCATCGTCAGGTCTCCGACGATCGCATAGGCGTGGGAGTCGTGCTTCACGTGCTGGTGGGCCACTGCAGCGCCGATTGCGGAAGACACGACGCCGTCGATGCCGTTGGTGCCGCGATTCATGAACGAGCTCACGATGTCGTCGAAGAGTGGTGCGACACGTTCGGCATATCGGATCACGCTCGACGGCCCATACCAGACGAGGTCACCCGCCTCCGCGGCTTCGAGCGCGGTCGCAACCAAGAGCTGCTGCCGCGACAGAGCGTGCATCCGCGCCCGTTCGTCGGCAGCCTTCCACGCGGCCAACCAGTCGGCGTCCGCGGGCTTCAGCTTGCTCGCGTCGGGGAGGCGCGCGATCTGCTCGTCGGCCGTCATCAATGGATCGAGATCGCGACGTCCCACGGTCACGTGTCGGCCGGCTTTGCGGACGAAAGCCGCCACTTGCCGCGACAACGCGAATCGACCGACAGTGACGACGACGTCGGGATGCAACGTGGAGTCCTCGAGAATGTCGAGATACCGCTGGATGGCCGTGCGTTCCGTGCGCGCGCCACTACCGGGTTCCGCCAGAACCGGCCACTGCAACGCGTCAGCGAATGCGACAACGTCCGGAGCGTGGGTCGGATCCGACGTGATGACGACACCCTTCGGTGTCTCCCCGCCTGGCGGCCACACCTTGCCCCATGCGGCTCGCGCAACCTCGGGTGCATCCTTCGGATGTACGACGTCGGGAAGCGCCGTGGCCCAGCTCGAATCGCCATCACCGGGAACGAGCGGTTCCGCGAACGGAATGTTGATGTGCACGGCACCGGGAGCAGTTGACGCATTGCCGCGTGCCGCCGCTACAGCATCACTGATGACCGAACGCCAGTGCGTTGCCGGCTGGGCTTCCGCAAGCGCGCAGTCGATCGTCTTCACCACTGCAGCTGCGTACATCTCCCGTTGATCGATCGCCTGGTTTGCGCCTTTCGTGCGAACACGTGGCGGCCGATCTGCCGTGAGCAGGAGGAGTGGCACCCCGGCTTCGGTCGCTTCGTATGCGGCGGCATGGAAGTGGGCGGCCGCAGTGCCTGATGTACAGACGACCGCCGTCGGGTGGCCAAGTCGTTTGGCCATGCCGAGTGCGAGGAAACTCGCGGAGCGTTCGTCGAGCCGCACATGGAGTCGGATCTTCCCGGCCCGAGCTGCTTGCGCAAGCGCGATGGACAGCGGGCCGTTGCGTGATCCCGGGGCGACGACGACCGTGTCGATACCGGTGCGCAGCAATCCCTCGACCAGGGCACGCGCTTGTTCGGTACTCGGATTCATGAGTGCATCAACTCCGTGTCCGCATACTTCCATGCGCGCTCGAATCGTGCGTGCCATTCGTCGGCCATCGCAGCGGTTACGAGGTTGAGCGGATCGGTTATGTCGGGCACAGCACGTTCGACCTGCAGGCTGCCATCGGTGACCGGCTGTGGCGTAGCGACGTCGCGAGCGAAGAGTGCACTTGTTGCAAGGCCACATGCGTACGGGAGTTCGCGGAGTGCACCTGCGAGATGCAATCCGCTTGCGAGGCCGACGGAGGTGTCGAGACTGCCGGACACCACGATTGGGAGTTCGATCTGTTCGGCCAGCGACATTGCAGCATTCACACCCCCGAGCGGAATCGACTTCAGCACGATCACATCGGCGATGTTGCGAAGCGCGGAGATCGCAGCGGCCGGATCCTCTGCAAGTCGCACACTTTCGTCCACTGCGATCCGGACATCGACGGCATGGCGCAAGGACTTCAGTTCCGCGGTATCGGCGACCGGTTGCTCCACGTACTCGAGACCGTCGGCAATCGCATCGAGAACGGCAAGTCGCTCGATGGCCTGTTGCAGTGTCCAGCGCTGGTTGGTGTCGATGCGGATTGCACCCTCAACACCCGCGTCATCGAGCGCCTCGCGGATGGCGGCCACGCGCGCGACATCGTCATCGAAATTGTCCGCGCCGACTTTCGTCTTGATGGAGGTGATGCCCTGGTCGAGCGCGCCATCGACAAGTTGTTTCGTTGTCTCGATATTGGTGAACGGGATGATCGCGTTCACCGGGATGCGCGTGCGCTGCAGCGTCGGCCATTCGCCGAAGGCCTGTTCAATGGCGGCAGTGAGCCAACGTCCCGCGTGTTCGTCGGGGTGGTCTTTGAACGGTGCGAATTCGGCCCAGCCTCGCGGGCCCTCGAAGAGCACGCCCTCGCGAACGGTTACTCCGCGGAATGCGTGCTTCAAGGGCAGCGCGAAGACGCGGAGTTCGGGGAGCATTACGGGCGCTTCGGGAACTTCGAGAAGTCGGGCTTACGTCGTTCCTTGTACGCGTTGCGGCCTTCCTGCGCTTCCTCCGACATGTAGAAGAGGAGCGTCGCATCGCCTGCGAGTTGCTGCACTCCTGCGAGACCTTCAGCCGCAGCGTTGTGTGACGCCTTCAGCATGCGCAGCGCGAGCGGAGAGAACTGGAGCATTTCCTTGGCAAGGTCGACGGTGGCGATTTCGAGGTCCGCGAGCGGTACGACCTCGTTCACGAGTCCCCAGTCGTATGCCTGCTCAGCGCCGTACTGGCGACAGGTGTACCAGACCTCGCGCGAGCGCTTCTCGCCGATTGTCGCGGAGAGCAGACCCGAGCCATAGCCACCGTCGAACGATCCGACCTTCGGACCGGTCTGGCCGAAGCGGGCGTTGTCCGCAGCGATGGAGAGGTCGCACACCACGTGCAGCACATGCCCGCCGCCGATGGCGTATCCGGCGATCATCGCAATGACCGGTTTCGGCGTGCGTCTGATCTGCACCTGCAGGTCGAGCACGTTGAGTCTGCCGATGCCCTTGTTGGCGACGTCATCATCACCGATGTATCCGTCGTTACCACGGATCATCTGGTCCCCGCCGGAGCAGAACGCCCAATCGCCCCGGCCGGTGAGGATGATCACGCCGATCGTGTCATCGTCACGCGCGACGTCGAACGCCTGCTTGAGCTCGACGATGGTCTGCGGACGGAAGGCATTGCGCTTCTCGGGCCGGTTGATCGTGATCTTCGCGATTCCCGCAGCGTCGCCCGTCGACGTCTGGTACGTGATATCGAGATAATCGCCCTGCGATTGCCAGGTCGTCGCAGGTGTGATCGAGGAGTACGACGGATCCTTCGCTGCCGGCGACGAGGGATCGACCACTGGCGGGAGCACGTACCGAGAGCGCGTATCCACGGGAAACCTTTCGACGATTCGCGGCTTAGGCTATCCGTCAATGTCCGACCTCGTCCTCCTCATGGAACCCGGCAGCAGCGGCGTCGAGCACGCGATTGCCCGGGTCCGTCGCGTGCTTGCCGGCGACGGTTCGGTGGCGCTCGTGGCGTCAGGCAATCACGAAACTGCAGTGACCGCGGTCGGGACCGACGAACCGATCGGGCCGTCGGTGATCCTCACAACCAGCGGTTCGAGTGGCACTCCTCGCGCGGTCGAACTCCCGGTCGAGGCACTGCGCGCAAGTGCGGAGCTCGCGGAGACCCGACTTGGCGGGCCCGGATTGTGGCTGACGGCAATCCCCGTGACCGGTGCCGGCGGACTCAACACCGTTGTGCGATCACTGCTCAATGGTGTCGATCCGGTGGTGTGGGCCGGCGTCGCAGGGGCGGCACATTTCGACGGCGGCGCAGTGCTGCCCGCCCTGCAGGAGACGCGGCGCCGCGCACGAGCAGCAGGGTTGCGCGCATACACATCACTGGTGCCGACGCAGATTTCCCGTTTGGTGTCGCATGCGAGCATCGGTGATCTCGATGCCATCGAAGCGTTGAAGGAACTCGCCCTGTTCGACGCGGTACTCATCGGGGCCGACGCGCTGAATGATGATCTGCGCAAGACGATGCGTGCCTACGACATCCACTTCGTCGCAACCTACGGTGCGACGGAGACCTGCGGCGGATGCGTCTACAACGACCAGCCGTTGAAAGGCGTGGAACTGACGTTCGTCGGCGACGATCCGGGCCAGATTGTGGTGACCGGACCGATGGTCGCCCGCAGGTACCGCGACGGTGACTCCTCGACGCTCGGCAATGGACGTTGGATGTCGAATGACCTCGGTCGGATGCGCATGGGACGGCTCGAAATCGTCGGTCGCACCGACGACCAGATCAAGGTTGGCGGCCACATCGTCGCGCTACCGCTCATCGCACGACATCTGCGCACCCTCGCCGAACTCAAGGACGTGGCCGTGCTGTCGCGCACGGATGCCGAGTGGGGACATGTGCCGGTGGCCTTCGTCGTCGGCTGTCCCGTCGAGGACCAGGTGTTGCGCCAGTTCGCTGCTGCAGCAACCGGCCGCTCGTCGATCCCGATGGACATCGTGCGACTCGACGCCCTCCCGTTGCTTCCCAACGGCAAGGTCGACCGACAGAGACTGCTGGAGTTGTGATGGCGACTCGCGCGCAATGGATGGCCGCCACACGGCCGAAGACCTTGCCGGCCGCGGTTGCACCCGTATTGGTTGGGAGTGCACTCGCATACAACAGTGGCGCATTCGATCCATACCTTGCGATGTTCGCAGCCATCGTGGCCCTGGCACTGCAAGTCGGCGTCAACTATGCCAACGACTACAGCGACGGAATACGTGGCACCGACGGCGTGCGCGTCGGGCCCACCCGGTTGGTCGGGCAGGGCTTGGCGAGTGCTGCGGCGGTGCGTCGCGCGGCGTTCGGTGCCTTCGAAGCCGCTGCGCTGGCCGGCCTCGGCATCGTGTTGCTCACCGACAACTGGTGGCTGCTTCTCGTCGGTGCGCTCGCGATCGTGTCTGCGTGGTTCTACACGGGTGGGAAGAAGCCGTACGGTTATCTCGGATTCGGTGAGCTGTTCGTCTTCATCTGGTTCGGGCTGGTTGCAGTCAATGGCACCGTCTCCGTGCAGACTGGCGCACTTTCCGATTGGCGGGGTTGGGTGCTCGGCTCGGGTGCAGGCGCACTCTCATGCGCGCTGCTTGTCGCGAACAACCTGCGCGACGTTCCCACCGATGCCCGGGCGGGGAAGCACACACTTGCGGTGAAGTTCGGGGATCGTGCGACGCGATGGTTCTTCACGTTCCTGCTCGTTGCCGGAATGGGTTCGCCGTTGCTCATCAGCATCGTCGAGGGACGAGTCGACTGGGTGGATCTGCTGCTCGTCATCCCGTTCGGACTCGCACACGGTCCCGGTCGTCGCGTGTTGGCAGGCGCGCGTGGCATGGACTTGCTGCCGGTGCTCGCTGAAACCGGCCGCATCCTGCTCGTGTGGTCGTTGTGCGTCAGCGCGACGCTGCTGTTCTAGCCGAATTCGCGGATAGGGCGAATGTGGGCGCAACGCGCTAGTCGACATCTTCCTTGCGGGAATCCGCATCGATGCGCGCATTGATCGCCTTGAAGAATCCACCGAGTGACTCACCCATGGCATCGCGTTGCCGATCGAGCACGAACAGACTGACGATGCCGCTCGCGAGAAACGCAACAATTGCGAGCACGAGCCCGCGGAGACCGATGAGATAGCAGATGCCCCCAATGAGCAGCAGCATCGCCAGCCGCAGCGTGGTGTAGCGAATGAATGCCATCAGTTGTCCGTTCCGTTCATGCGGTTGCGCCAGTCGCGCAACTTGCGCTTCCACACCTCGTCGTCGAGTTTACGAAGGAAGCGAGGGTCGTCGTCGGGTGCCATCGAGCGCCGCTGCCGACGCCCGAAGAAGAACCACAACAACGTGCCCACACCTGGCAACAGGATCGTGAGCAGTACCCATGCATATCGCGGCAGCACATTCGGTGTTCGCGTCATGACGGCTTCGACCACCGCGTAGAGGTAGATGAAGAACAGGACGAGGAAGAACACGACGCGCAGCATTACTTCCCCGAATACGTATGGAGGCCTGCGAACAACAGGTTCACGAGCACGAAGTTGAAGAGGAAGGTGCCGTACGCGATGAGCGCGAGCGTGCCGGATTTCACGCCCTTCCAGCCGGCCGTGGCACGAGCGTGCAGATACGCCGCGTAGCAGACCCAAGTGATGAACGACCAGGTCTCCTTCGGATCCCATCCCCAGTACCGGGACCACGCATGACGCGCCCAGATGGCACCGGCGATGACCGTGAAAGTCCAAAGCGGGAAGGCGAATGCATGGACGCGGTAAGCGAAGGCGTCGAGCGCCTTCGCATTCGGAACACGGCGAGCGATCTCGGCGAAGCGACCCGGCGCTTCGCC
>CAXBQV010000037.1:0-14881 GCA_963978265.1 uncultured bacterium
ACTGACGAACTCGACCGCATCGGACACGAATTCCTCTGTGATCACGGCGCTTACCCCTCGACGTTGGGCTACCGGCACTTCCCGAAGAGTCTGTGCACCTCGATCAATGAGGTGATCTGCCACGGCATCCCCGATTCCAGCGCCCTTGAGGACGGGGACATCATCAACATCGACATCACCGCCTACATCGGCGGCGTCCACGGAGACACCGACGCCACCTATCTGTGCGGTCAGGTGGATGAGGAATCCCGCCTGCTCGTGGAGCGGACCGCCGAGGCACTGCAGCGTGGGATCGCCGCCGTGAAACCGGGCCGTCCGATCTCCGTCATCGGGCGGGTCATCGAGTCCTACGCCAACCGCTTCGGCTATGGCGTCGTCCGTGACTTCACCGGGCACGGCATCTCGACGCACTTCCACTCCGGCCTCGTCGTCCCCCATTATGACGACGAGCGCTACGACACCATCATGGAACCGGGCATGACCTTCACCATCGAGCCGATGCTCACACTCGGCACCTACGCCTGGGACATGTGGGACGACAACTGGACAGTGGTGACCAAAGACCGCAAGCGCAGCGCGCAGTTCGAGCATACGATCGTTGTCACCGAAACCGGAGCCGAGATCCTCACGTTGCCATGACCATCACGCTGTGCATCGATGTCGGGGGCACCGGTCTCAAAGCAGCCCTCGTTGACGACGACGCCCAAATCCTCGGCGAGCAGGTGCGGTTGAAGACGCCCTATCCCTGCCCGCCCGACCGGCTCGTCGAACGCCTGACGAAACTCGTCGAACACATCGGAACCTACGACCGGGTCTCCGTCGGCTTCCCCGGACTCGTGCGCGACGGCGTCGTGCACCACGTTCCCGCGCTCAGCAGGAAGACACAGGCGGGCGAAACCGACCAGGCACTCGTCGACGCATGGCGTGGCTACGAGTTGCAGAGCACGCTCAAGCGGGCGTTCGGCAAACCCACGAAGGTCGCAAACGACGCCGATGTCCAGGGCACCGCCGTGATCGGCGGCCGCGGCTTCGAGTTTGTGATGACCCTCGGCACCGGTGTGGGCACGGCGGTCTTCCAGAACGGTGCGCTCCTTCCGCACATCGAGTTGTCGCACGCACACTTCCGCCGTGGCGAGACGTTCGACGAGGCACTCGGGAACGCGCGTCGGAAGCAGATCGGCGATCACCACTGGCAGCGTGAGGTCGTGAAGGCGATCCGCGCGTTCGATGCGTTCCTCTACTTCGACCACTGTTATGTCGGCGGTGGAAATGCCACACGGATGAAGGGCATTCGTCTCCCCGAGCACTGCACACTTGTGTCGAACACCGCGGGCCTCACCGGAGGGGTGAAACTCTGGTCGTCCCGCGGTCGTTGAGAATTGAACTACCATGTGCTCGTGACCCGCTGGCTCTCGCATGATGAACAGGTGCTGTGGCGCGCCTGGCTGACCGCGATCACGCTCGTCCCCGAGCGCCTGAGTCGTGAACTGCAGGACGAGTTCGGCATCAACATGTCGGACTACGACATCCTCGTCCGCCTCTCGGAGTCCGACGAGCACGCGCTGCGCATGAGCGAACTCGCGAACAAGACCCTGGTGTCCCGCTCGCGACTCACCCATCAGGTCGACCGACTCGAACGCGCGGGCCTTGTCACCCGTCGCGTCTGCGAACAGGATGCCCGCGGCCTCATCGCACAGATGACGGACAAGGGCTGGGAATTGCTGCAGCGGGCGGCGCACAGTCACGTGAACTCGGTGCGCGAACACCTCGTCGACGTGCTCACGCCCGCCGAGTTCGAAGCGCTCGGCAAGGCGTCGGAGAAGCTCGTGCACGCACTCGGTGCGACCGTCGAGATGCCGAAGTGACGCGACTGCCGTTCACGGTCCACGCACGTCTCGCCGACGAAAGTGGCAACGAACTCCTCGGACGCGTCGGCACCATCCATACTCCGCACGGCGACATCCAGACCCCTGCCTTCATCCCGGTCGGCACGAAGGCCACGGTGAAGTCGGTGCTGCCCGAATCGATGCAGCAGATCGGCGCACAGGCGATCCTCGCCAACGCGTACCACCTGTACCTGCAGCCGGGTTCCGACATCGTCGACGAGGCCGGCGGCCTGTCGCAGTTCATGCATTGGCCCGGCCCCACGTTCACCGACTCCGGCGGCTTCCAGGTCCTGTCCCTTGGCGTGGGGTTCAAGAAGATCCTCGCGATGGACGTGAAGGGCAAGCAGGACGACGACGTCATCGCGGAAGGCAAGGACCGCCTCGCGCACGTCGATGATGATGGCGTGACCTTCAAGAGTCACCTCGACGGCAGCCTGCACCGCTTCACACCGGAGGTGTCGATGCGTGTACAGCACGAAATCGGCGCGGACATCATGTTCGCATTCGACGAATGCACCACGCTGCTCAACACTCGCGGCTACCAGGAGCGGTCACTCGACCGCACCTACGGCTGGGCGGAACGGTGCATCGTCGAACACAACCGACTCACCGAGGAGCGTTTGCATCGGCCGTACCAAGGCCTGTTCGGTGTCGTGCAAGGCGCACAGTACGAAGACCTACGCCGCAAAGCCGCGAAGGATCTTGCCGGTCTCGACTTCGATGGATTCGGCATCGGCGGCGCGCTCGAGAAGGAGAAGCTCGGCGAAATGGTGCGTTGGGTGAGCGAGGAACTCCCCGAGGGCAAGCCGCGGCACCTCCTCGGCATCGGAGAGCCCGAGGACTTCTTCCCTGCCATTGAGAACGGCGCCGACACGTTCGACTGCGTGTCCCCCAGCCGCGTTGCACGCAACTCCGCCGTGTACTCGAAGCACGGCCGCTTCAATCTGATGGCCGCCGGTCACCGTCGTGCATTCGAACCCATCGATGCCGACTGCGACTGCTACACGTGCCAGCATTACACGCGCGCCTACTTGCACCACCTGTTCCGCAGCAAGGAGATGCTGTCGGCGACCCTTGCCACCATTCACAATGAGTACTTCATCGTGCAGCTGGTCGCGCACATCCGGCAGTCGATACTCGACGGCACATACTGGAGCTTCAAGCGCGAATTCCTCAGCCGCTACAACGCGGGCAGGTAATCGGGTTCATACCGCTTGAGCCAGGCGATCACGCGGTACGTCACGGGCAGCATCACGACTTCAACGAGCGTCTTGTAGACGTACCCGGTCACGACATAGTTCAGGAATTCCGCGCCGGTGATGACGCCGTAGAAGGCAATGGTGCAGAACGTCACCGTGTCCGCAAGTTCTCCGACCACAGTCGAACCGATGAGCCGGGCCCATAGATGGCGTTCCTTCGTCACGTGCTTGATCCGCACAAGCACATAGGAGTTCAGTGTTTCGCCGATGACGAACGCCGTCACACTCGCAAACACGATGCGCGGCACGAAACCGAGGATTGACCCGTAGGCGTCCTGCAATTCCCAGCCCGGCGCCGGAGGAAGCACGCTGACGAACCAGAACACCAAAGCGGCAGTGATCTGCAGCGCCATGGCCGTGACGATCGCCCGCCGTGCGGCACGGAAACCGAAGATCTCCGTCAGGACGTCGCCGAGGATGTAGGTGAGCGGGAAGAGGATCGCGCCGCCGTCGGTGATGATCGGTCCGATCGCCACGAGCTTGACGGCACCGATGTTGGCGATGAGCAGGGCAGCACAGAAGATCGCAACTACGAAGACGTAGTTGCTTGCCCTTCCCTCAGCGCGCACGGGGCGTAGTCAAGCAGTGGCTCCGTACCAACCCACAAGTACCTGACGTTCCCGTCACGTCAGTTGAGGTGCCAGTAGCCCCAACTGAGCGAAGCGGCCGTGACGAGCCAGAGTTGGTACGGCACCAGCAGCCAGCCGAGCAGCGCGGATACGGTGAACACGACGATCAGGAGCGGGAGCGTGACGAGCGCAGCAGCGACGAGGGCAGCCGTCGCGAGTCCCAGTTCGTGCAGGCCATAGAACCAGTAGGACCACAGCGTCGCCGCGGCCACGCTCACGGCGAACAGGCCGACAGCGATCGCAAGTTGTCGTTCCGGCAAACGCTGCGCGACCACCACCATGGCGATGCCGAGCACCATGAAGTTGTAGGGCCAGATGAGACCGAAGACGATGTCCGGGGGCTGCCAACGCGGTCGCTTCAATGACAGGTACCACTCCGACCCCGACTGCACCCAGATACCGGACGCCGCTGCGTAGGCGACAACGAGCATCACGCCCACCGCCGCAGCCATCCATCGGGCACTCGTCATGCACGGAGTCTACGGAAGCCCCGCATGACATAGTTGGCACATGTTGTGCCTCATCACCGGCGGATCGCGTGGGCTCGGCGCCGAGACCGCGCGGCAACTCACCAAAGCAGGACACGACGTCGTGCTCGTCGCCAAGGATGCTGATCGGCTTCGCGCAACCGCGGCTGCTGTCGGGGCGCGCGGCAGCGTTGTGGCCGATCTCGAGCACAACACCGACGTCCGACGGGTCGTCGCCGAAGTTCGCGAGCAATACGGCATTCCCGATGTGCTCATGCTCGCCCACGGTGTGATGTCGGGGAAGATGACGAAAACGCTGCGCACCGACGATGCCGAATGGCGACGGGTCATGTCGATCAATCTCGACGCCGTCTTCTCGCTCATGCAGGGTTTCGGCGCCGAGATGGCCGAACGCCGGAGCGGGCGCATCATCGTCTACAGCGCCTGCATGGGCCGCATGAGCGAGATGGGTAACACGGGCGGCTTCGTGCCCTATCGCGTCAGCAAAGCCGGAGTGAACGCCCTCGTTCGGAACCTCGCCCACGAGACGGGTCATGGTGCGCGAGGACTGCTTGTGGATGCGATCTGTCCGGGCCACTGCCGCACGGACATGGGCGGCGCCGATGCGCCTCGGAGCGTCGAGGAAGGCGCAGAGACCGCAACCTGGCTCGCAACCCGACCGTTTGCAGCCGGTGACATTACCGGTGTGCTCTGGGAAGACCGCGCGATCGTGCCATGGTGAACATCAGCCCCGAGGATTTCACGGCGTTCATCAGCAGTCGCCACAGCACCCGCGATTTCCGACCCGACCCGATCCCCTGCGAGCTCGTGGACCGCGTGCTCAGCGACGCGAAGTGGGGAGCCTCGTGGACGAACACGCAGCCGTACTTCATCGCCATCGCGAGCGGCGAGAAGCGCGATCGACTGCGGGACGCGTACCTGCGACTCTTCGACGACTCACTGCCAGTCCAGCATCGTCGCCCGTGGGCGATCGTGAAGATGCTGCTCCTGCGCCGCGGATACCCCAACGGCGACTTCAAGACCTGGCAGGCGTATCCGAAAGAGCTGCAGCCCTACCGGTTCAAGATCGGCAAGGAGTTGTACGAACATCTCGGCATCGCCCGGCAGGACCGTGCAGCACGAGATGCACAGTGGCGGCGCAATTGCGAGTTCTTCGGCGCTCCGACTGTCATGTTCATCTTCGTGCACGAGGGGCTCCTGCCGTTCTCGGCGCAGGACGGCGGCATCATGCTGCAGTCGCTCATGTTGTCCGCGCACGCGAACGGCCTCGGCACCTGTGCACTTGGAGTACTCGCCACCTGGCGCTCACCAGTCGATGCCGAGTTCGAGATTCCTCCGCACTACAAACTCATCACCGGCCTTGCCATCGGCTACGCGAGCGACGACCACGTCAATGCGTTCCACGCCGGTCGTCGTGAGATCGATCGCTCGGAGTAGCCAGCCTTTCGCCCCTACGGGATTGCTCGCTACCTGCCATGCTTGAACCGTGGTGGTCGGACGTCGTTGGGCCAACACGGGCAGGTCTGTGCAACTGGTTACGGAATTCATATGCCCAATTGGCTGGAAGAAGCGGAAGTAGGACGCATGAAGGTTCGGGGCAAAGTCATTGTCGTCACCGGAGCGGGCAGTGGCATGGGGCGTGAATTGACACTCGAGTTGCTGCGCCGCGGCGCGAAGGTCGCCGCTGTCGATATGCGCCATGAGACCGTCGAGGAAACCAAGGCGCTCGCCGGAAGTCTCGCATCACACATCACCACGTTCACGCTCGACGTCACGGACTCGGGCGCAGTCGCAGCACTGCCCGATCACGTCCTCACCGCATTCGGACAGGTCGATGGCGTGGTCAACAACGCCGGCATCATCCAGCCGTTCGTCCACATCAAAGACCTCACGGCGGAACAGGCGCAGCGGGTGATGAACGTGAACTTCTGGGGACCGTTCGCGCTTGTCAAAGCGTTCCTGCCACACCTCCTCGCACGGCCGGAGGCGCACATCCTGAACGTCTCCTCGATGGGTGCCTACGCTCCGGTGCCGGGGCAAACGTTGTACGGCGCGTCGAAGGCGGCAGTTCGCCTGTTCACCGAGGGCTTGCGCTCGGAACTGCTCGAGACCAACGTCGGCGTGACCGTCGCTTTCCCGGGTGCGGTCGCAACGAACATCACCGAGAACTCGGGCCTCGCGGTACCCGCCAATGCGTCGGAGCAGGCGTCGAAATTCACGGCGCTCCCGGCACCGCAGGCCGCGAAGATCATGATGGACGCCTTCGAAGCCGGAAAGGCACGCGTCACCGTCGGAAAGGACGCCACCATGATGGATCGGCTGTCGAGGCTCAACCCGGTGATGGCGGCGAACCTCATCTACAAGCAGATGAAGTCGCTGCTCGGCTAGAGCCGATCGCCCGCCGCGCAGGCATGGGCGATCCCCGAACGAACGAACGACTAGAGTCCTGCGCAATCGGCCGCTGCCGCACGGCCCTGGAGGGGCTCGAATGGAACGCATTCTCTACGTACCGTTCGACCACCTCCATCGTGACTACGGGGTCCTTCGCGAGGCGGATCCGTCCCGGGATGTCGTTCTGTTCGTCGAGAGCGAACGCATGTTGCGCGCACACCGATGGCATCGCCAGCGGGTGTGGTTCCTGGTTTCGGCCGCGCGGCATTTCGCGGAGAATCTGCGGAACGCTGGCTACGTCGTGATGTACGAGCGTGCTGCCAGCACAGTTGACGGCATCAGTGCCGCGCGCGACCGGTACACGGGCGCCACCGTGTGGAGCGCGGAGCCGTCGTCGTTCCGCATGACAGCCGACCTCCACGGTGCAGGTGTGCAGTTCATACCGAACGACTTCTTCCTCACCGGTCGCAGCGAGTTCGCGGCTTGGGCGGGTTCGCAGAAGTCGTTGGTCATGGAGAACTTCTACCGGGCGCAACGCAAGCGATTGGGCATCCTCGTTGACGGTGACCAGCCGACCGGCGGCACGTGGAACCATGATGCGGACAACCGACTCCCACCACCCCGCGACCACACCTACCCCGCGTACCTCGAACACGCGCCCGACGAGACCGATGCGCAGGTGCTCGCCGATCTCGAGGCCATGGGGCTGGATCTCTGGGGTGCGGCACCGGGCACTGCGTGGGCGACGACGCGCGCGGGAGCACTACAGCAACTGCGGCACTTCCTCGAGCACCGATTCGCCAATTTCGGTCCGTACGAGGACGCGATGACACACGAGAACTGGCAGGCGTACCACTCGCTGCTGAGCCCGTATCTCAACGTCGGACTCATCCACCCCGAAGAGGTCATCGACGCAGTTCGCGAACGGTTCCGCAGAGGCGATGTGCCCATCGCATCCTGCGAAGGCTTCGTCCGCCAGCTCATCGGCTGGCGTGAGTATGTCAACGGGCTGTACTGGTACTTCGGCCGCGACTACCGGGAATCCAACGGTCTGGCCGCGGAACGGCCGCTGCTGCCGTTGTTCGAGGATCCGCAGTGCACGAGGATGCATTGCGTTCGCAGCATCGTGCAAGACGTCCAAGACCGCAGTTGGGTGCACCACATTCCCCGCCTCATGGTGCTGTCGAACCTTGCGCTCATCGCAGGCGTGAATCCGCAAGAGTTCCTGCAATGGATGCGCGAACGCTTCATCGACGCAGCGGACTGGGTCATGGTGCCCAATGTCATCGGGATGGGAGTGCACGCTGACGATGGCCGGATGATGACGAAGCCGTATGCGGCAGGAGGCGCCTACATCTCGCGCATGAGCACCTACTGCAAGGGCTGTGTGTACGACCCCAAGAAGCGAGTCGGTGACACTGCCTGCCCATTCACGACGCTGTACTGGGATTTCCTCGCTCGTCATCGCGAGCACTTCGCGGGGAACCACCGCATTGCACAGCAACTGCATGGACTTGATCGGCTGTCCGATCTGACCGACGTGCGGGAACAGGCGGTCGAACTCCTGCAGGGTCTGGAACGCGGCGTGGTCTGACACGATCACGGCCCCGCACCGCAGGATTGCTGCAGCACGGGGCCGTGGTGTCCGACGAGTCGATCTATAAGCCGGGTTCTGTTCCGGCGCTTGCGCGCCTTCGGTAACCATCTGTCTGGGATCGCCATTGCTGGCGACCTCAAGCGGCCTACCCGCGACTACGGGCGAGCAACCCTGTCGCGCAGACGTCTTGCGACGTCCTCTTGGCCTAGCTTCGGGTGGGGTTTACCGAGCCAGTGAGGTCACCCTCACTGCTGGTGGTCTCTTACACCACCGTTTCACCCTTACCGCTTGCGCGGCGGTCTGTTCTCTGTGGCACTGTCCCTGAGGTTTCCCTCGGTGGCCGTTAGCCATCACCCTGCTCTGCGAAGCCCGGACTTTCCTCGGCGATTGCTCGCCGCGATTACCCGATCAACTCGTGCGCGACAAGTGTGACAGACATTGCTCGGCGCACAAAAAGCGCGGGGCCCGCAAAGCTCCAGCTTGCGGGCCCCTGGTTTCAGGGCAACGGCTCTCCGCCTGAGCGGTGAGCCGGAATCGGGGACTCGCCGCGGACCGACGGGAAGGGGATCAGTGTTCTGACCCAGCCATCACGCAATCGAGTTCACGGTGCGCCTGAAACCGTGGAAGCGTGTCTACACCCCGATTTCGGCGTGGCACAAGGGTCCTCCCGTCCGTTCGGCGCACCGGCTCAGAAGTCCCGGACCACCAGCCCGCTGCCCCCGGCCAGGGCGGCATCGAGACTTTCGTTCACGAGCGCGTCGGCTGCCTTGTTCTGCTCACGGGGCACCCACGAATAGCGCACATGTGCAGGGTTGATGGCCTCGCGGATCTGCGTCGCCATCCGTCGCATGTTCTCGTGCTTGATCTTCCAGCCACCGGTCATCTGCTCAACGACGAGCTTGGAGTCCATCCGTACATCGACGCGAACATCGCCGAGTGTCGCGCAGAGTTGGAGTCCGACGAGGAGACCGGTGTACTCCGCAACATTGTTCGTGGTTGCCCCGAGATAGCCAGCCCGTTCCGCGATCACAGCACCGGTTGCGCCGTCACGCACGACCGTGCCGTACGCAGCGGGTCCGGGATTGCCGCGCGCTCCCCCGTCGGCCTCGACGATGTGATACCGACTCACAGATCGGATTCCCCAGTGCGCACCATGATTCGCCGACACTCCTCGCACCGCAGTACTTCGTTCGACGGTGCGGCCTTGATGCGCGCGAGTTCGTTTGCGGTGATCTGCAAGCGACAGCCTCCACAGCGACCGTGCTGGAGCAGCGCGGCACCGACGCCGCCATTGTCGACGCGAATCTTGTCGTAGGCGCGCAGCAAATCGTCGGGAATCTCCTTCGCGATATCCGCGCGCTGTTGCGTGACCGTCGCGTGTTCGGCATCGAGCGCCTTCTCGACACGTGCAAGGTCGTCACGGGCATCGTTGAGCTCGACATCGAGTCGTGCACGTTCCTCGAGATGGGTGGCGAGCGACTTCCGAGCGTCTTCGAGTCCCTCGAGGAGTGCGAGTTCGTCGTCCTCAAGAGCCTCCTGTCGACGCTTCAAGGACGTGACTTCGTGCTGGAGTTCCTCGAGCTGCTTGGAGTTCGTGATGCTGCCACCGTCGAGCATTTCCTGATCCTTGCGGGCGCGCATCCGTACCTGCTCGACGTCGTTCTCCATTTTGCGCACGTCGCGTTCGCGGTCCGACACCTCGGTCTCGCCGGCGACGATGAGCGTCTTCACCCGCGTCAGCTGCGACTCTGCTTCACGGAGCCGGACGGCTTCGGACAGATTGGCTCGGCGGTGTGCGATCTGGTCGAGATGTGTATCGCACTCCTGCAGGTCGAGCAGGCGAATCTGGGCGAAGGGGTCAGCGGTGGCCACGCGGACATTCTGTCGCATCTACGCGCCTCAGGCGTGATGAGCCACCCACGGATCGGTGATGAAAGGGCAAACCGTGACCGATACTCCGAGCGCGGCAATGCGATGTCCGAGCGGCTGCAGCCAGACGGATTCGGCTGCGGCATGCGCGACATCGATCAGCGCCGCACGGTTCCGTGCGAGGTATTCGGACGCTATGTGGTGGCGTAGGTCGCTGGTGACATAGACATCCGCATCGACATCGTCGAGCAGATCGTCGCCGGCACCACCGCACACCGCAACCCGCTTGATAGTGGCGTTCTTGTCTCCGGCCCAGCGGATGCCGGCATGGGTCGTCGGCATCGCCCACGCGACGCGGGCTGCGAAGTCCTCCAACCTCGTCGGCTGATCGAGTTCACCGACGCGGCCAACCCCAAGGTTCGGATCCGTCGTGTGCGGGCGGATCGGTCGGGAGCTGCGTACCCCAAGTGCTTCGATGATCGCATCGCTGACGCCCGGCCGCGCGATATCCGCATTCGTGTGTGCGACGTGGATGGCGAGCCCCTGTTCGATCGCCGTGTGGACGACGTCGCCCTTCGCGGAGTCGCCGTCGACATTCGTGGTACCTCGCAGGAACAATGGGTGATGGACGACGAGGAGTTGCGCGTGCTCCGAGAGCGCCCAACGCACCGTCTCGATGGTCGGATCAACCGCAAGTGCGACCTTCTCGACCGGAGCCGCGCGTCGGCCGGTGAGAAGTCCGATGGCATCCCACTCCTCGGCGAGGTGTGGCGGGAACCAGGACTCCAGCATCGCAACGAGCGAACCGACGGTGGCCATGCGGCGAGCCTACGACTGCGGTCACACGCCCGCACTGCACCGCCGACGAGGCGTGCAGTGAACGCTCCCAGCGAACTCACAGGGTTCGCGCTCGTGCGCAGGCTTGGGCGTGTCAGCGGACGCCGACCATACTGACCGCATGCGACGGATCGCCGGGGCCATGACAGTGCTCGTGCTGCTGCTCACCACGGTGGCACCTGCTGACGCTGCGACGGCCCGCATCGGCGGTCCCTGCAAGAAGCTGCACCAGGTGGACTGGATCACGGGCGTTCGGGCGCAGTGCACCTGGATCCCAGCAGGTCACGGCAAGAAGGGCCGGGCCATCTGGAAGCGGTTGCCCCCCGCGAAAACCACAGCGACCGCGGCCGAGCTCGGCCTCGTTCCACCCACACCTGCGGCCGAGCCGACATCGAGTGCGGACCCGACGCAGGCAACGCCACCCGCTGGCGCTGAAACGGCCAAGTGAGCGAGCGGCGCGCACGACGCAAGTGGGCGCGGAGGGACTCGAACCCCCGACCACCGGTTTGTAAGACCGGTGCTCTAACCAACTGAGCTACACGCCCCCAATTGCAGAGGGAGGGTATCGGTAACCGACACCCTCCCCCAAAAGTCTTCGGGACAGCCGCGTTCTCAGCCAGCGATCGCCTTGATCGCCGCGCGGTACTCGTCGTTCGACCGTGCATCACCGGGCATGTTCTCCACCTTCCAGCGAACGACACCCTCGCCATCGATGATGAACGTGCCGCGAATGGCCATGCCGCGCTCATCGAGGAACACGCCGTACTGCTTCGCAATCGCACCGTGCGGCCAGAAGTCCGACAGCAACGGATGCGTGAAACTCTCAGTATCCGCGAAGTTCTTCAACGTCGGCTGCGAATCGCACGAAACCGAGATGGTCTGCACCTTGTCGTTCACGAAATCGGCGGCTTCGTCGCGGATCGCACAGAGTTCGCGGGTGCAGATGCCGGTGAACGCGAAGGGGAAGAACATGAGCACGACGGTCTTGCCGCGGAAACTCGAGAGGGTGACTTCGTTGCCGTTCTGATCCTTGAGTGTGAAGTCAGGGGCGACCTGACCGACTTCGACCGACACGATTACTCCAAACTGGGCGTGGACATTGCAGGGGTTAACGGTATGGCGTTCTGGAGTATTCCCGCGTCAACGCCGGGGACCCTTCGGGGTCACCATGCGAGTGCCCTGCCAGTCCGGACCGGCGGACACCGTCGTCGTCACCTGTAGGCCCGCAGTGGGTGCGGCATCCGCGATTTCAGCAGGCTCGACATGACCCGCACGGCCGGGCTTGGGGGTGAGCAGCACGATCGGCCCGCTCTCGGTCAGTTGCACTGCGGCATCGACGAGCGAATCGACGAGGTCCTCATCATCATCGCGATGCCACAGCAGGACCGCATCGACGACCTCCTCGAACTCAAGTCCTACGATCTGCGTGCCGGTGACGGCTTCAACTGCGGAGCGGAATTGATCGTCGACATCATCGTCGTCTCCGATCTCCTGGACCGTCATCCCGGATGCGATGCCGAGTTTGGCGACCAAACTGCGCAATGCCTCCGCGCTGTCCGCGATAGCGGGCACCGGCGTCAACCTTTCGTGTCGTGAGTGGTGGGAGTAGTCCACCTGACACAAACCTCAAAGGCAAGACTTCCAACCCCCGACACGGAGCGGCATGCCCTCCTCCCCTTCGGCTCCGACCCGAATTCCGGCTGGGAGGTTTGTTCGGCAGAATGAGCCCACCGCACTTTCGCGCCTCGCGACACCCCTGCGAGTCGCCCGAAGAAGGGTTTCGCCGTGGCTGATCCGTATTTCGTCGACGACCTGCCGTCGCAGTACTTCGACAAGGATCCCGAGGAGACTGCCGAGTGGAAGGCGTCACTGGACGCCATCATCGACAACAACGGACCGTGGCGGGCCCGCCAACTCATGCTCGAGCTGATCCGTCACTCACGTGAACGCTCCGTCGGCCTCCCGTCAGTGCGCGTGACCGACTACATCAACACGATCCCGCCGGAGAAGGAACCGATCTTCCCGGGCGACGAGGAGATCGAGCACCAGATCCGCCGCTACCTCCGATGGAACGCGGCGATGATCGTGCACCGCGCGCAGCGCCCTGGCGTCGGCGTCGGCGGCCACATCTCGTCGTATGCCTCGTCCGCGTCGTTGTACGAAGTCGGCTTCAACCACTTCTTCCGCGGATTGGACCATCCCGGCGGCGGCGACCAGATCTTCTTCCAGGGCCACGCCGCTCCGGGCATGTACTCCCGCGCATTCGTCGAGGGCCGCTTCACCGAGCACCAGCTCGACGGCTTCCGCCAAGAGGTGTCGCACGCGGGTGGTGGTCTTCCGTCGTACCCGCACCCGCGGCTGCTCCCCGATTTCTGGCAGTTCCCGACGGTGTCGATGGGCCTCGGACCGCACCACGCGATCTATCAGGCACGCTTCAATCGCTACTTGCACGGCCGCGGCATCAAGGACACCAGCGACCAGCAGGTGTGGGCCTTCCTCGGCGACGGCGAGACCGACGAACCCGAATCGCTCGGCGCGATCTCACTCGCAGCACGCGAGGGCCTCGACAACCTGAACTTCGTCATCAACTGCAACCTGCAGCGGCTCGACGGCCCCGTGCGTGGCAACGGCAAGATCATCCAGGAACTCGAGGGCGTGTTCCGCGGCGCCGGCTGGAACGTCATCAAGGTCGTGTGGGGATCGAATTGGGATCCGCTGCTTGCCAAGGACCGCGACGGCGCACTCCTGCACATCATGAACTTGACGGTCGACGGCGACTACCAGACGTTGAAGTCGAAGGACGGCGCCTACGTCCGCGACAATTTCTTCGGCCGCGATCCGCGCGCGAAGGAACTCGTCGCCGACATGACCGACGACCAGATCTGGGCACTACGCCGCGGCGGTCACGACTACCACAAGTTGTATGCGGCGTATAAGGCGGCCGTCGAGCACAAGAACCAGCCGACGGTCATCCTCGCCAAGACGATCAAGGGTTGGACGCTCGGCTCGTCGTTCGAGGGCCGCAACGCCACACATCAGATGAAGAAGTTGACGCTGGACAACCTCAAGGAGTTCCGCGACCGCCTCAACATCCCAGTCACGGATGCGCAACTCGAAGAGAACCCGTACATGCCGCCGTACTACAAGCCGACTGATGACCACCCGCACATGCAGTACTTGCATGAGCGTCGTCGCGTACTCGGGGGCTCGATTCCATCGCGTCGCACGCAATCGCGGCCGCTCGTCCTGCCAGGTGATCCGGTGTACGACGTGGCTCGTCGTGGGTCCGGCACGCAGCAAGTCGCGACGACCATGGCATTCGTGCGGCTCTTCAAGGACCTGGCACGCGACGAACACATCGGCGCCCGCTTCGTGCCGATCATTCCGGACGAAGGACGCACCTTCGGCATGGATTCGCTGTTCCACTCGATGAAGATCTACTCGCCGTGGGGCCAGACCTACACCGCCGTCGATAGCGATCTCATGCTGTCGTACAAGGAAGCCGCAAACGGACAGATCCTGCACGAGGGCATCAACGAAGCCGGCTCGGTCGCATCCTTCGTCGCCGCGGGCTCGGCGTATTCAACCCACGACGAGCCGATGATCCCGATCTACATCTTCTATTCGATGTTCGGCTTCCAGCGGACCGGTGATCAGTTCTGGCTCGCGATGGACCAGATGGTGCGCGGCTTCGTCGTTGGCGCCACCGCGGGTCGCACCACGTTGAATGGCGAAGGCCTGCAGCACGAGGACGGACACTCGTTGCTCCTCGCAGCCACCAACCCCGCCGTCGTCGCCTATGACCCCGCGTATGCCTACGAGCTCGGCCATATCGTGCGCGACGGCCTGCGTCGGATGTACGGCGAGCACTCCGAGAACATCTACTACTACCTCACCGTCTACAACGAGCCGTATGTGCAGCCTG
>CAXBQV010000038.1:0-14820 GCA_963978265.1 uncultured bacterium
GCGACGGCGATCCCGCTCGAACTGCCGGCGTTCACCCTGGTCGGTGCCACCACGCGATCCGGGGCACTGCCGGGACCGCTGCGGGACCGTTTCGGGTACACGGCGCACCTCGAGTTCTACGAGGATGCGGAACTCACGGCCATCGTGAACCGCAGTGCGGAGCGGTTGCATGTGCCGCTGGAGCCCGCAGCCGCGGCGTTGATCGCAAGCAGATCCCGTGGCACCCCGCGAATCGCGAATCGGCTGCTGCGTCGGGTCCGTGACTACACGCAGGTGCACGGCGACGGATCGGTGTCCGAACCGCTCGCGCACGCGGCCTTGGACCTGTTCGACGTGGACCCGGCCGGACTGGACCGGCTGGACCGGGCCGTGCTCCAAGCGCTCGTGCACACCTTCGCCGGCGGTCCGGTCGGTGTCTCCACCCTCGCCGTCGCCGTCGGCGAGGAGGTCACAACCGTCGAAGAGGTTGCCGAACCCTTCCTCGTACGCCGGGGCCTCGTTGCCCGCACGCCGCGCGGACGGGTGGCCACGCCCGCCGCCTACGCGCACCTCGGACTGCCCACCCCCGGCGACCACTAGACTCCGATCGCTTATTCGTACGTTGTACGGCGCTCGCCGTCATCGGAAGGACTTACCGTGGCTTCACCACGCCCGCAGCACGGTCGCGTGTTCGGGATCTTCGTGATCCTGCTCGCAGCGCTCGCCGTCTGGACCTGGTTTCCGGGTGCCGATCATGCACCCCGACTCGGCCTCGATCTTCGAGGCGGTACCCAGGTCACCCTGACCCCGCAAGCAGTGACGGGCACCATCACGGATGCCCAGCTCCAGCAGGCCGTCGACATCATCCGCCAGCGCGTGAACGGGCTCGGCGTCGCCGAAGCCGAAGTCACGACGCAAGGCAGCGGTGCAAACTCCGCGATCGTGGTGTCCGTCCCTGGTGTCAGTGAGCAGGGCATTGCCGAGGTGCTGAAGCAGACCGCGGCGCTCGATTTCCGCCCGGTTGAGAAGCAGGACTTCTCGACAAGCACCGCCGCAACGGCCGGGGCGACGGATCAGGGCTGGCAGCAGGGCGATAGCGCGGACGCGCTCGCCGCGGCATATGCCGGCATCGACTGCAAGCAGGCCAAGAACATCCAGGGCGGATTCGTCGCCGATCCCACCAAGTGGTTGGTGACCTGCTCGCGTGATGGCAGTGCGAAGTACCTCTTGCAGCCCGCCTTCATCGAAGGCACGAATGTCACGAACGCCACCGCCGGCATCCCGCAGAACGGTGCGTCGTGGTTGGTGAACCTCGAATTCGACAGTGCCGGCGCCAAGAAGCTCTCCGATGCGTCGACGCAGTTGTACGTGAAGCCCACGCCGCAGAATCAGTTCGCGATCGTGCTCGACGGGGTTGTGTTCTCCAGCCCGTACTTCAAGGAGCCGATCCTGGGCGGAACTGCCCAGATCGAAGGCAACTTCTCGCAGAAGACGGCGACCGATCTCGCGAACGTGCTCAAGTACGGCGCACTTCCGGTCACCTTGAACATCGCTGAAGTCACGTCGCTGTCGCCGACGCTCGGTACCGATCAATTGAATGCCGGCCTGCTCGCCGGCCTCATCGGCCTGCTGCTTGTCGTCATGTACCTGTTCCTCTACTACCGCGGACTCGGCGTCGTCGCCATCCTGTCGCTGCTCATGGCTGCGGCGGCGGTGTATATGTCGTTCGTCGTGCTGGGACGGCAGATCGGCTTCACGCTGACCCTCGCTGGTGTCACCGGTGCGATTGTGTCGATCGGTATCACCGCGGACTCCTTCATCGTGTACTTCGAACGTATCCGCGACGAAATCCGCGAGGGCAAGAGCCTGCGTGCCGCCGTCGATCTCGGCTGGGTGCGAGCACGTCGCACCATCCTTGCAGCGGACTTCGTAACCGCCCTTGCTGCCGCGGTGCTCTACTTCCTGTCCGTCGGCGGTGTTCGTGGCTTCGCGTTCACGCTCGGCCTCACCACCGTGATCGATATCGCAGTTGCGTTCATGTTCACCCGCCCGGTCGTGGGCTTCATGTCGCGCACCGCCTGGTTCCAGAGCGGTGCGAAACTCACCGGAGTGAATCCGCAAAGCCTCGGCGTTCCTCGCCTCACCGAAGAGAAGGGTGCATAACCATGTCGCGTCTTGGTGCACTGGGTGCCCGCCTCTACCACGGCGAGGCTTCCTACGACTTCGTCGGCAAGCGCAAGATCTGGTACTCCGTGTCAGCAGCGATCATCGTGATCGTGATCGCCGGGCTGGGTCTGCGCGGCCTGAACCTCGGCATCGAATTCAAGGGCGGCGCCGAATTCCAGGTGAAGAGCCCGTCGGTCTCCGTCGAAGTCGCCCGCAATGCGGCCGAATCCACGGCCGGCGGTGAAATCATCTCCACGCTGATCGGCACCGATCGCGTGCGCGTGCAGACCGGACCGATCGACGAGCCGACCTCGCAGAAGGTTGTGACAGCGCTTGCGAAGGCATTCAATGTCGCCGAGGGCGAAGTGAAGGTGCAGCTCGTCGGACCATCATGGGGTGGCGACATCACGAAGAAGGCGCTCCAAGGCCTGGTGGTGTTCCTGCTGCTCGTCATCATCTTCCTTGCGATCTACTTCGAGTTCAAGATGGCGATTGCCGCCATGGTCGCGCTCGTGCATGACGTGGTCATCACCATTGGCGTGTATGCATTGGTCGGCTTCGAGGTCACGCCGGCGTCGGTGATCGGCCTGCTCACGATCCTCGGTTACTCGCTGTACGACACCGTGGTCGTCTTCGACAAGGTGAAGGAGAACACCCGCGGCATCGGCAGCCAGACGCGACGTACCTACTCGGGTGCTGCGAACCTCGCGCTCAACCAGACGCTCGTGCGTTCGATCAACACCTCGATCGTCGCCATCCTGCCGGTGGCCGCAATCCTCGGTATCGGTGCCGGCCTGCTTGGTGCAGGCACGTTGAAGGACCTGGCATTGGCACTCTTCGTCGGCATGATCGCCGGCACCTACTCGTCGATCTTCGTTGCGACACCGGTGCTTGCGCAGCTCAAGGAGTCCGAGCCGGCCATGCAGCAGCTGACGAAGCGCGTGTCAGCGCGCGGTGGGGATGACCCGGTCGTCGCCCGTGTCGGTGCAGCGGCCGCGTCCAGTGCGCCGGCTCCACGTGTGCAGCCACGTCGGCAGCCCAAGCGCAAGCGCTGATGCAGCAACGCACCATCGATCTCATCCGGACCATTCCGGATTGGCCCACGCCGGGTGTGATGTTCAAGGACATCACACCTGCACTGGCCGATTCGGAGGCCTTGTTCGAGCTCGTCGAGGGCCTTGCTGCTCCGTACCTGGATGTCGACGTCACGCATGTGGTCGCGATGGAGGCGCGCGGATTCATCCTCGGAACTCCGGTTGCCGTGATGTTGGACGCAGGGTTCATCCCGCTGCGCAAACCCGGGAAACTGCCGGCGAAGACGTTCGCGGAAACCTACGAACTCGAGTACGGGACGAACACCCTTGAGATGCACATCGACGCGCTCGACGCGAACGCCCGGGTGCTGATCGTCGATGATGTTCTGGCCACCGGTGGCACCGCAGCCGCAGCAGAGCGTCTCATTGCCGCAGCAGGGGCAACGGTCGTGGGTTCGGCCTATGTACTCGAACTTGGCTTCCTCGGCGGACGCGCAAAGCTCCGAGCACCGATTCATTCGCTCATCACGATCGAGTAAATCTATACTTTCGACGCATGTCGGGTGATCCGGTCAGCGGGACTGCGACGGTCGAATTCGACCTCGCTGCCGATCTCGACGCGCTCATCAAGACGGTCCACCAGTTCCACCCGAAGAGTGACGCCGCTGTCATCCGGCGGGCCTTCGAGACCGCTGCGAAATTCCACGAGGGGCAGTCGCGGCGCAGTGGCGAGCCCTACATCACCCACCCACTGGCTGTTGCCGGCATTCTCGCCGATCTCGGCATGACGGCGCCGACGATCGTCGCCGCACTGCTGCACGACACTGTCGAGGACACCGCGTACACGCTGGAGCAGTTGACCGAGGACTTCGGCGAGGAAGTAGGGCATCTTGTCGATGGCGTGACGAAACTCGACAAGGTGAAATACGGCGAAACAAGCGCGGCTGAGACGGTTCGCAAGATGGTGGTCGCCATGGCGCGCGACATCCGCGTTCTCGTCATCAAGTTGGCCGACCGGCTGCACAACATGCGAACACTCGCCGCCATGCCGGAGACAAAGCGCGAATCGAAGGCGCGCGAGACGCTCGAGATCTTCGCCCCACTGGCGCACCGGCTTGGCATGAACACCATCAAGTTCGAACTCGAAGACCTTTCGTTCCAGTACCTCTATCCGAAGCGGTACGAGGAGATCGTCCGCCTTGTGACGGAACGCGCGCCGGAACGCAACGCGCAACTCGAGCAGGTCGTCAACGAGGTCAAGCACGACCTGGGCGGGGCGCATATCGATGCCACCGTTCGCGGACGTCCGAAGCATTACTACAGCGTCTATCAGAAGATGATCGTGCGCGGCCGGGACCTTGATGACATCTACGACCTCGTCGGGGTCCGTGTACTGGTCGATTCCGTTCGCGATTGCTACGCGGCTCTCGGCATCATCCACGCGCGATGGAACCCGGTACCCGGCCGGTTCAAGGATTACATCGCGATGCCGAAGTTCACGATGTATCAGTCGCTGCACACCACGGTGATCGGGCCGTTCGGCAAGCCGGTGGAGTTCCAGATCCGCACGAATGAGATGCACCGACAGGCTGAGTACGGCATCGCGGCGCATTGGCGGTACAAGGAGAATTCGAAGCAGGCGCCCGACGATTTCGCGTGGCTGCGCCAACTCCTCGAGTGGCAGCGCGAGACCGAGGACCCCGACGAGTTCCTCGACTCACTGCGCTTCGACATCGCCGGCAAGGAGGTCTACGCGTTCACCCCGAAGGGACGCGTCATCGCGCTGCCGGTCGGGTCGACTCCGGTGGATTTCGCGTATTCGGTGCACACGGATGTCGGGCACAAGTGTGTCGGTGCCAAGGTGAACGGCAAACTGGTGCCGCTCGAATCACCGCTCAACAACGGTGACGTGGTTGAGATCTTCACATCGAAATCCGAAGGAGCAGGCCCGAGTCGCGACTGGCTGAACTTCGTGCAGTCCGGACGTGCCAAGAGCAAGATCAAAGCCTGGTTCACGAAGGAACGTCGCGACGAGCACACCGAACAGGGTAAGGAAGCCATCGTGCGCGGCATGCGCAAGCAAGGACTTCCGCTCCAACGTCTGATGACGCCCCAGTCGATGGCGGCCCTCGTGGCAGATCTCCGCTACACGGATCTCGAAGCGCTGTACGCGGCCGTGGGCGAAGGGAAGATCGGTGCCAGCACCGTCATTCAGCGACTGGTGCAGATGCACGGCGGCGAGGAGGGCGCGCTCGAAGATCTCTCGGAGGCCACCACCCCGACGAAGTTCGCTTCGCGAAAAGGACTCCCACAGGGCGACCCCGGTGTGATCGTGAAGGGCACCGACGACGTGCTCGTAAAACTGGCGCGATGCTGCACCCCGGTCCCAGGGGATCAGATCATCGGTTATGTCACTCGTGGCTCAGGAGTTTCCGTGCATCGCGTCGACTGTGCGAATGCCAAGGTGCTCATCGCCGAGGAGAACCGCACGGTCGATGTGGAATGGCAGCCGCGGGTCGGCAGTGTGTTCCTCGTCAACATCCAGGTTGAAGCGATCGACCGCGCGCGGTTGCTCAGTGACATCACGCGCGCACTGTCAGATCAGCAGGTCAATATTCTCAGTGCGTCGGTGACGACCACACGCGATCGTGTCGCACTGTCGAAGTTCACGTTCGAGATGTCCGACCCGCGCCATCTTGGATCGGTGCTCCGGAGCGTGCGTGCGATCGACGGCGTCTACGACTGCTACAGGGTCTAGGCGTACTTCTGAGCGGCCTCGAGCAGTGCCTTCGCACTCGCCAGACGTGCTTCAAGTTCGCTGATCTTCTGTGCCTCGCCCTTCGCGCGCGCGTCGGCGAGTTCCTTCTCGGCACGGTCCACGCCGGCTCGGAACGTCGAGGCGGTGTCGTTCGCGAACGCCTTACGGGCGGGATCGGACTTGCGCCACTCCTCCTGCTCGAGTTCGCGTACCGCGGACTCAACCTTGCGTAGGCGACCCTCGACCTTCTCCTTGTCGGCGCGCGGCACGTGACCGGCAGCTTCCCAGCGATCGGAGATCGAACGAAGCGCCTTCTTGGCCGCCGCGAGATCGGTGATCGGCAGCAATGCTTCGGCTTCAGCGACGAGCGTGAGCTTCACCTCGAGATTGGCCTTGAGTGATTCGTCGCGGACGGCAAGATCGGCATTCCGCGCGTCGTAGAACTTCTGTTGCGCGGCACGGAACCGCTCCCACAGCGCATCCTCGTCCTTGCGTGCGCCGCGAGGTGCGGCCTTCCAGCGGTCCATGAGCGAGCGGTACTTGTTCATCGTGGTGACCCAGTCGGTGCTGGTGGCCAGCGCTTCGGCTTCTTCAACGATTGCAGTGCGTACCGTCCGCGATTCGCTCGCGGCCGCGTCACGGCTGGCGAAGTAGGTGCGACGCGCCTTGTCGAACTGGGTACGAGCAGTTGAGAACCGCTTCCACAGCGCCTGCTCGCCGTTGCGATCAGCATGGGGGAGCGCCTTCCACTCCTCCAGGATCGCCTTGAATCGTTCCCCGGTGGACTTCCACTGGGTCGAGGTGGCGAGACTCTCGGCTTCAACCACGAGTGCTTCCCGCTTCGCGAGGGCGGCGGCACGCTGGGCGGCCTTCTGCGCTTGGCGCTCGGCTGCTTTGGCAGCATTCGCTGCCTCGAGTTCGACGGCAGTGGCTTCCAGCGCACTGAAGTCTCCGACCATCTTCGGAGTCGCGATCTCGGCACGAATCCGGACGATGAGTTGGGTGATGCTCTCCGGGTTGGCCTTGCCGTCCGCGAGCCGTTGTTTGGCGAGCGCGACTTCCGCTGCGAGGTCGTCGTACTTCCGGACGAAGAACGCGAGCCCCTCTTCAGGGGTGCCGATGGTGTACTGGCCGACCGATACTTCGCCGGTTGCTGTCCGCACGTAGACGGTACCGTCGGCTTCGACGCGTCCGAACGTGGCGCTGGTGGATGTATCGGTCATGGCGTTCCCTCGCTGGCTACCGGTGTGACTGCAACGACCCGGGTTAGTCGTCCGTCGTACCCCTTGGCGCCTGGCGCCCAGGGGCGTGTTCATTTCCCGCAGGAAGCATAGACGGGGCTGCGATTCGGGGTGTACCCGAACGCCTCACTACCCTTGCCAGCTGGAAGGGAAGCACCGTGATCCAGACGTTCGAGGCCGGCCCATGGCGGACCAACTGCTGGATCGTGAGCGACGGCCCTGGCACGGAGTGCTTCATCGTCGACCCCGGTATGGACAGTGCCGACCGGATCCGCGAGACCGTCGAGGGGCAGCGTCTGAAGCCGATCGCAGTCCTGCTCACCCACGGCCATATCGACCACATGTTCTCCGTCCTGCCGGTTGCCGACGGGTACGGGATTCCCGCCCTCGTCCACGGTTCCGACCGCGACCGCCTGGGCAACCCCTACGGGAAGATGACTGCGGACACGCGGCAGATGGTCAAAGCGCTCGGGGTCGAATTCGCAGAACCCGCGGATGTCGTTGACCTGCACCACGGGTTCGTCGAGACCATCGCAGGTTTCGACATCTCGGTGCACCACGCGCCCGGCCACACCGAGGGCTCGGTGTTATTCGAAACCCGACATGCGGGGGAGCCGACGATCTTCAGTGGGGATGTGCTGTTCGCAGGCTCGATCGGCCGCACGGATCTCCATGGTGGCGATCCCGACGCGATGCAACGCACGTTGCGCAACGTCGTTTTGCCCCTCCCGGACGACATGATTGTGCATTGCGGACACGGTCCGAGCACAACGATTGGTCGTGAGAAGGCGACCAATCCCTACTTGCGGACGGGAATCTGATGGCGGACATCATCAAGGGGCCGAAGGGTGTACCCGATTACATTCCGCCGCAGTCCGCCACGTTCCGCGCCGTGCAGGAGGCGTTGAGCAGACCCGCTCAACATGCCGGGTACGGATACATCGAACTCCCGGTCTATGAGGACACCGCACTCTTCGTCCGCGGCGTCGGCGAATCGACCGATGTCGTGAGCAAGGAGATGTTCACGTTCACGGACCGTGGTGAACGCTCGATCACGCTGCGCCCAGAGGGCACGGCCGGCGTGATGCGAGCGGTCATCGAACACGGACTCGACCGCGGACAACTTCCGGTGAAGATCTGGTACGCCGGGCCCTTCTTCCGGGCCGAACGCCCGCAGCACGGTCGATACCGCCAGTTGCAGCAGGTGGGCATTGAGGCGATCGGTGTCGACGACCCGGCACTCGATGCCGAAGTCATCGCGCTTGCCGATGAGGGTTACCGCAATCTCGGTCTGACGAAGTACTCCCTCAATATCACCACCCTCGGGTGCGCCGAATGCAGACCGCCATACCGCGCAACCCTGCAGCAGTTCCTGAGCGGGCTCGACCTCGATGAGGCAACCCGCGAGCGAGCTGCACTCAATCCCTTGCGTGTGCTCGACGACAAGCGTGCCGACGTGCAGCAGCAGCTCACCGACGCGCCGCTACAGGCGCACCATGTGTGTGCGTCGTGCGCCGATCACTATGCAGAGGTGAAGCAGCATCTCGCCGACCTCGGTGTTCGTTACGTCGAAACGCCACGACTCGTTCGTGGCCTCGACTACTACACGCGCACCACCTTCGAGTTCGACCACCCATTGCTCGGTGCCCAGTCCGGTATCGGTGGTGGTGGTCGCTACGACGGCCTCATGGCCGATCTCGGCGGTGCGGCCTTGAGCGGTATCGGATTCGGTCTCGGCACCGATCGCACGATGATCGCCTGCGAGGCAGAGGGCATCACCGTCGCAGACGCAGCCCGGTGCGATGTCTTCCTTGTGCCGATGGGACCCGAGGCCAAGCGCTATGCAGTGCAATTGGCAGGACGGCTGCGTGCAGCGAACGTGCGCGTGGACCTGGCGTACGGCGATCGTGCCCTGAAGGGTGCGATGAAGGCCGCAGACAAGTCCGGTGCCCGCTTCGCGGTGGTGATTGGCGATCGTGAATTGGCGGAAGGTGTACTTGCGCTGAAACAATTGGTCAGCGGCGAACAGGAATCGGTCGCCGCTTCGGACCTCGTGCAGGTCATTGTCAGCCGCTTGGAGGCGTAAGTGCTGCGCACGCGTGAAGCAGGAACCCTGCGACGTTCCGACATCGGGTCCACCGTGACCCTTGCCGGGTGGGTTGCGCGTCGCCGCGATCACGGCGGAGTTGCCTTCATCGACCTCCGCGATGCCAGCGGCGTCGTGCAGATCGTGGTGCACGATCCCGACGTGGCCGGTGCCCTGCGGTCCGAGTTCTGCATCCGCGTGACCGGTTCGGTTGGTGCACGACCGGACGGCAACGAGAACCCGTCCATCCCCACCGGCGAGATCGAGGTCACGACGGAAGCACTGGAGGTGTTGAGCGAATCCGCTCCGCTGCCGTTCCCGATCGACGACCACATCGACGTCGGTGACGAGGCCCGCCTGAAGTGGCGCTATCTCGACCTTCGGCGGAACGGTCCCGCGCACGCGCTGCGGATGCGCTCGGAGATGAGCCGGATCGCCCGCGATGTGCTGCATGGCTACAACTTCGTCGAGATCGAAACCCCGACCCTGACCGCGTCGACCCCGGAAGGCGCACGCGACTTCCTCGTGCCGGCTCGCCTGTCACCGGGGAGCTGGTATGCACTTCCGCAGTCGCCGCAGCTGTTCAAGCAACTGCTCATGGTCGCCGGCATGGAGCGCTACTACCAGATTGCGCGTTGCTACCGCGACGAAGATTTCCGCGCAGACCGCCAACCGGAGTTCACACAGCTCGACATCGAAATGTCGTTCGTCGAACAGGAAGACGTGCTCGAGGTCGGAGAAGCAATCGTGCGGGCGCTGTGGAAAGGCACCCTTGGATACGACATCGGCGACATCCCGCGCATGACGTACGCGGATGCCATGCGACGCTACGGCTCGGACAAGCCCGACCTCCGATTCGGCCTGCAACTGACCGATCTCACGACGTACTTCGCGAATACGGAATTCCGCGTTTTCCAAGCCGAGCACGTCGGTGCCGTTGTCATGCCGGGTGGTGCGGACCAACCGCGCCGACAGTTCGATGCCTGGCAGGAATGGGCGAAACAGCGCGGCGCGAAAGGGCTCGCCTACGTCACCATCGACGCGTCCGGCGAACTCGGTGGCCCTGTCGCGAAGAACATCAGCGAGTCGGAACGCGCAGGGCTTGCCTCGGCCGTCGGGGCTGCGCCGGGTGACGCGGTGTTCTTCGCCGCCGGCAAGCGCTCCGACGCGCTGGCTCTGCTCGGCGCTGCACGTCTTGAAATCGGCAAGCGTTGTGGCCTCATCGACGAATCCGCTTGGTCCTTCCTGTGGGTTGTCGACGCACCCATGTTCGAGGCGATCGAAGATGACGACGGAAAGCCCGCGTGGACGGCAGTCCACCATCCATTCACATCGCCGAACGCGGACTGGATCGACACCTTCGAATCCGCGCCCGACCGCGCACTCGCGTGGGCGTACGACATCGTGTGTAACGGCAACGAGATCGGTGGTGGGTCGATCCGTATCCATCGAGGCGACGTCCAGCAACGCGTGTTCAATATTCTTGGCATGACTAACCAACAGGCTGAATCGAAATTCGGATTCCTCCTGGAGGCCTTCAAGTACGGCCCACCGCCCCACGGCGGGATCGCACTCGGCTGGGACCGCGTGGCGATGCTCCTCAGTGGTGCGCCGTCGATCCGTGACGTGATCGCCTTCCCGAAAACCGGAAACGGCCAGGATCCGCTCACGGGTGCACCGACGCCTATTACAGAACGCCAACGAAAAGAAGCGGGCGTGGACGCGAAACCGAAGCCCGCATCTGTCTAGGGTAGGTGCATGTCCCGGCGTGCACTGGCAGTAGGCGTGATCGTTGCGCTGGTGGTGACCGGCTGTGCTGCTCCGTCGAAGCAATACGTCAATGCCGACTCGTACGGCATGTTCCTCTCCCTTCCGCGCGAATGGGTACAGGTCCCGGACCAGCAGCTGAAGACCGCTCAGAGCGGATGGAGCGACGACCCGGGACAGGTGTTCACGCAGACCGTGCTGTGGCAGAAGGTGTGGGGTCCGAAGGGCGTCACACCTGACACGGTGTTCTCCGCCGACCCGAGCGACAAGCCGACCGCCTATGCATTCGTTCGTGACCTGCTCAATGTGGAGCAGCAACAACTCGGCACCGACATTGCCACTTCGTTGCAGGATCTCATCATTCCGGCATCGTCGCTGGCCGATGCAGGCATCGCCGTCGACACCGAGCAGTGGCGGAAGAACGGGTTCGTCGGCATCCACCAGCGTGCGAGTTACCCGACATCGGCGGGCAGTTCCACCACCGAAGTCGTGAGCATGGTGTCACCGAAGCAGAATCGTCTGTATGTCCTCGTACTGCGGTGTTCGGACGACTGCTTCGAAGTCCACCGCAACGACTTCACCCAAATCGTTGATTCGCTGACGTTCAAGGAGTCCCGTGCCTAATCCCTCCGACATCGGTAGCTCCGAATTCACCTCGCGCGTGCGCGATGAGGATCGGAAGACCCGAAAGCCGCTGGACTGGTGGGACCGGGTCAAGTTGCTCGTGCTCTGGCTCGGCGCTTATGCGCTGACGCTATGGAGCACGATCGCAACGAATCCGATCATCCCGATCGGTGATGCCGTCTACCAAAGCACGTACACGATGCCGGGACTGGCGCTGCTCGTGCTCTTCGTCGTCGAACTCATCCGACAACTGCACTTCGTCATCGCCGAATTCGCGTCCGGCTACTACCTCTTCTGGAAGCGCCTGTTCGAGCGGTCCGATGCACGGATCATGAAGATCAAGCCGTGGACTCGCTTCCGGCTGGCCCGGGTGTTCCGGTGGGCGTTCCTCATCTACGTGGCCGCTGCGATCACGGGGTCGTTCATCGGTACGTCAGCTATTGGCGCTGTCGTCGAGGCGCCGCAATTGATTTTGCAGTCGATGCCCTACATCCTGCAGATCGTCTTCTACATCTTCATCGCCATCATCCAGTTCGTCGCGATCTTCTGGTTCCTTTCGCGTGGCGGCATCGATGTCTACATGCCTGACGACATCCGCACGCGATTCACCGACGTGTGGGGGCAGGATCGCGTGCTCGAGCGGATCAAGGAGAACATTCTGTTCCTCGAGAACCCGGAGGCGATCGAGGCGAGGGGCGGCCATGTGCCCGGTGGCATCCTGTTGTGGGGTCCGCCTGGAACCGGCAAGACGTTGATGGCCGAAGCAGTCGCGGGCGAAACCGGTCGTCCGTACGTGTTCGTTGATCCGGGCGCGTTTGTGAACATGTTCTTCGGCATCGGTGTGCTCAAGGTCAAGGGACTGTTCCGGAAGCTGCGCAAACTTTCGCTGCGCTATGGCGGCGTCATCGTCTTCTTCGACGAGGCCGACACCCTCGGCAGTCGTGGCGGACAGGTTTCGCAATCCCGTCGGGAATCCCTGGCCGAAGCGGCGCCGGCGGTTGCCTGCAACGGCACACATTTCGTATCCGAATTCAGTCGGCAACTCATCGCGGAGCAGAACCGTGAAGTCATCGCCGGCATGGGCGGTGGCCGGAGTTTCGACGGCACGCTGCAGGCACTGCTCACGGAACTGTCGGGACTCACGAAACCGCGCGGATTCATGAACCGCGTCGTTCGCCGCGTACTCGGTATGCGACCCAAGCAACCGCCGAAGTACCGGATTCTTGTGATGATGGCGACGAACATGCCAGATTCGCTCGACCCGGCATTGCTGCGTCCGGGTCGCATCGATCGCAGTTACCGCGTCGGTTACCCGACGAAGCAGGGCCGTGTCGAGACGTATCGCAACTACCTCAACCGCATCGATCACAGCCTCACCGAGGACGAGATCGATCGACTCGCCACCGTTTCCCCGTACGCGACTGGCGCCACCATCAAGGACACTGTCAACGAAGCGCTGGTGCTTGCGATCCGCGACGGCCGTCCAACCGTCACCTACGCGGACGTGATCAAGGCGAAGTCGCTCAAGCAGCACGGCTTGCCGGACGGCGGCGCTTATGTGGATCGCGAACGGCACTCCGTTGCAGTGCATGAGGCCTGCCACGCCGTCGCGATGTACCGGCTGCAGCACACGTCGGTGATCGATGTCGCCACCATCGAACGTCGAGGCGATGTCGGCGGCTTCGTATCACCGATTCCGCTCGAAGACCGTTTCGTGCAGTGGCGCTCCGAAGTCGAGATCGACGTCATGACCTTCATCGCGTCGCTTGTCGGTGAGCGGCTCTTCTACGAAGGCGATCACACACAGGGAGTCGGCGGCGACATGGCAAACGCGACAGCAATCGTCACGCGGTCATTGCTTTCCCACGCGATGGGCAGCAAATTGCGCGCCTTCAATGCGTCCATGCTCGCAAACAGTGGCCTCTTGCCCAATGGCATGCCATTGGTGCAGGGACTGTCTTGGGAAGGCGATTTCGCACACGAAGTCGAGACTCGCCTGAACGAGCTGTACCACCGCACCGAAGAACTCCTGCGCATGCACCGGTTCGACGTACTGGCAGTTGCGCACGCGCTCGAGACGCACAGCACCATCTCCGGCGATGATGTCGCTGCAGTGATCGAACAACGGCCGGGGCCGGTGGTGGATGGCAGCATCTACGCACGACCCGAGTTCCGTCAGGAGATCGAGGCCTATCACCAGGCAGCGGTTCAAGTGCACCGCGTCCGGCATGAGCGCCCACCGGCGCTTCCGGCGCTTCCGCAGGCGAATGGCTGATCTCTTCTCGCAGCAGCACACCACCGCACCACTCGCGGTGCGGATGCGCCCACGGTCCGCGGATGAGTTCGTCGGCCAGGAGCAGTTGCTCGCACCGGGTCTGCCACTGCGGCGGCTGCTCGATGGCACCGGCGACGTGTCGGTCGTGCTCTGGGGACCGCCGGGCACCGGCAAGACGACCATCGCCACCCTCGCAGCAGGAGTTTCCGGTCGTAAATACGTTGAACTCTCGGCCATCAGTGCGGGGGTGAAGGATGTCCGTGAGGTCATCGAGCGAGCACGCAATGAGCGCGAGGTGTACAACCGAGGCACCGTGCTGTTCGTCGATGAGGTCCATCGGTTCAACAAGACGCAGCAGGACGCGCTGTTGCCGGCCGTTGAGAACGGATGGGTGACGCTGATTGCAGCCACCACCGAGAATCCGTCGTTCTCCGTCAATGCGCCCTTGCTGTCACGTAGCGTCGTATTGCGCCTGCAGTCATTGGCAGAAGCAGACATCGTCCAACTGCTTGAGCGGGCGCTCGTCGCGGAGCACGGACTCGCAGGGGCCGTGCGGGTTGCCGACGATGTGCTGCACACGATCGCACGACTCTCCGGCGGTGATGCGCGTCGAGCACTCACGACGCTGGAGGCCGCTGCCGGAAATGCGATCGACGGACTTCTGACCGTTGCTGGGGTAGCGGCTGCAGTGCAGCAGGCCACTGTCCGCTACGACGCCGACGGCGACGAGCACTACGACACGATCTCTGCGTTCATCAAGAGCATCCGCGGATCGGACGTCGATGCCGCACTGCACTGGTTGGCGAAGATGACCGTGGCAGGGGAGGATCCGCGCTTCATCGCGCGCAGACTCGTCATCCTTGCCTCCGAGGATGTCGGCCTTGCCGACC
>CAXBQV010000039.1:0-14525 GCA_963978265.1 uncultured bacterium
CTTCGATCCGCAGCTCCTGTTCCTGGACGAGCCTCACAACACCCTCGACCAGGCGGCCATCGCGCTCCTCAACGGGTACGTCGCCGCGGTCCGGGCCCGGGGCGGCTCGGCCCTGGTGGCCACCCACAACCTGACCCGGGCGTTCCGGGCCACCGTCCCGCGGCCGAAGGGCTACCGACATCGGGTCCGGGCGCGATCCCGTGCGCGGATTGCGGAGCGGAAGGGAAACGGGGCGACCCGCCAAGATGCAATGACCGGTTCGAACAACTCCTCGCCCTCGACCATTCGCGCCAACCCCCGTGGGGCCGGCTCCACGGCCTCGCGTTCAAGGCCGCCGTCACCGCCGCGCCCGACGCATTCGCCGCGCTGGTCGGTCAGAGCCGCGATGCCGCGCTTGCGGAACGAGCGCTCAAGGGTCTTGCTGATGGCTTCGTCTTCCGCTGGAACGAGCCGGGGGAGCCCTTCCACAATGGTGACGTCGGAGCCGAACGACTTCCACACGCTGGCGAACTCGACGCCGATGACGCCGCCGCCGAGCACGATGACCTTGCCCGGGATCCAATCGAGTTGGAGCGCCTGGTCGGAGGTCATGATGCGCGCGCCGATGTCGAGACCCGGCAGGCTGCGCGAGTACGAACCGGTTGCAAGCACGATGTTCTTGCCCTCGATGCGTTCGCCGTTCACTTCGACGGCGTTGTGCCCGATGAGTCGGCCGGTGCCTTCGATGTAGCGGATCTTGTCCTGCTTGATAAGACCCTGCAGGCCCTTGTAGAGGCGACCCACGACGCCGTCGCGGTACTCGTTGACCTTCGGAAGTTCGATGCCGTTGAGCTGGGCGTGCACGCCGAGCTTGGACGCCTCACGTGCGTTGTCCGCGAGTTCGGCGGCGTGCAGCAGCGCCTTCGTCGGGATGCAGCCACGGTGCAGGCACGTGCCGCCGAGCTTGTCCTGTTCGATGAGTGCCACGCTCAGCCCGAGTTGCGCCGAACGAAGGGCGCACGAGTAGCCGCCGCTTCCGCCACCAAGGATCACTACGTCAAACACCGACTACTCCCACTCTCGTTCGGTCGCCCCATCCTTCCACCCGCAGGACGACCCGACAAAAGGGGTCCGATCAGCAGAACAGGTGTGCGTATTCCACGAGGGTACGGGCAGCGGTGCCGGTGGCACCGGTCGGGGTGTAGCCGAAGGCTCCGCCGGAGTTGAAGGCCGGTGGCGCGATGTCGAGGTGTGCCCAGGACTGCCCCGGTTTGATGAACTCCTGCAGGAACAGACCACCGACGAGCGTTCCACCCTTCGCGGGGGGCGACATCTCCTTCACGTTCGCGAGATCCGCCACCTTCGAGTCGAGCATGTTCCGGTACATCTTGGGCAGCGGCATCTCCCAGAAGTGCTCGCCGGCTTCGGCGGCTGCAACGAGCAGGTCCTGCGAGAGCTTCGGGTCGTTGGTGAGAATCGCGGACATCAACGGTCCGAGTGCGACGGCGCATGCGCCGGTCAGCGTTGCGACGTCGATGATCGCATCCGGCTTGTCCTCTTGCACTCGCGTGAGCGCATCGCACAGCACCATCCGGCCCTCGGCGTCGGTGTTGAGGACCTCCACGGTCTTGCCGGAGTAGGTGGTCACGACATCACCCGGACGCTGTGCCATCGAGCCGGGCATGTTCTCTGCAATCGCTGCGTACGTGGTCACGTTGATCGGCAAGCCGAGTTTCGCGATTGCGATCGTCGCATGGATGACAGCGGCGGCGCCGGCCATATCCGCCTTCATCTCGCTCATGCCGAGCGGTGGCTTCAACGAGATGCCGCCGGTGTCGAAGGTGATGCCCTTTCCGACGAAGGCGATGTGCTTCTTCGCACCGCGCGGGCGGTATTCGAGTCGGAGTAGTCGCGGTGGTCGCTGCGCGCCCTGGCCAACGCCGACGATGCCGCCGTAACCGCCGGCCTTCAGCTGCTTCTCGTCAAGCACCTGCGATTTGATGGGCAATCCCTTGATCGCGGCAAGTGCCCGGGAGACGAGCTCAGTCGGCGGCAGATGTCCGGGTGGCGTGTTCGCGAGGTCGCGCGTGCCGTTCACGGCGTGCGCGGTGGCTTCGGCGCGTGCAGCAGCTGCCTTCAGGGAGGCGGGACGATCCACGACGACCACGATGTTCTTCACGCCGGGTCGAAGCTTGGACTTCTCGGTGCGGAACTCGTCGAATGCGTACGCGGCCATGAGCGCAGACTCGATGACCGCGCGCACGGTGGCCTCGTCGTTGGTTGGCGGCGCAATCACCGCCTTCTTCTTGCCCACGAGGCTGCGAACCGCGTTACCGAGCGCGTGACGGATGTCGTCGCGATCGGTTGAGGTGCCGAGCCCGACCGTGATGACGACATTCGCCGACGAGACTCCGGCGATCGGGAGCACGTGCATCTCGTTCAGGGCACCTGTCGCGTCGAGTGCCTTCAACGCTGTGGTGATCCGCGCCGGCTGCTTGAGTTTGTGCGCCCCCTCCAGTTGGACCCCGCCTCGGGACTTGGGTCGAATGAAGACGATGTGCGCGTCTGACTGCGGAACTGTGCTGCTGAGCGTGAGTGAAGTCATGGGGTGAATCTTGCCCTTGGAGGCACTGCACCGCCACCCACCTTCTCCAGTACGGTGGCGCCATGCCCGAACTCAAGCGCACCCCGATGTATCCGGATCACGTTGCACGGAAGGCCAAGCTCGCCGACTTCGGCGGCTGGGATATGCCGATCGAATACGTGGGCGTGGTTGCGGAGCATGAAGCCGTTCGCACGAATGTCGGCATCTTCGATGTGTCCCACATGGGCAAGCTGAAGTTCTTCGGCGAGGACGCGCTGTCAGCAGTGAATGCAATCGTGGTCAACGATCTCAATCGGATTGGCGACGGCCAGGCGCAGTACTCGATGCTGTGCACTCCTGACGGCGGCGTCATCGATGACCTCATCGTGTACCGGGTGTCCCAATCGGAAATCCGCATCGTGCCGAATGCCTCGAACGCGGACGTGGTCGCCGCGGAGTTCACGCGCCTGCTGCCATCGGGCGTCCGGATGGAGAACCATCACAACGACTACGGCATCGTCGCGATCCAAGGACCGAAGGTGGATGCGATCATGCAGGTGCTCGGCCTGCCGCACGGACACGCGTATATGAGTTTCGTCGATGCCACGTACAACGGTTCATGGGTCATGGTCTGCCGCACCGGCTACACCGGTGAACGCGGCTACGAGCTCATGGCGGACAACGCGACGATCGTTGCGCTGTGGAACGCAGCGACGGCAGCCGGCGCGATGCCGATCGGACTGGGTGCCCGCGACACATTGCGCACCGAAATGGGATATCCGCTCCATGGGCACGAGCTCTCGACGTCGATCTCTCCGGTCATGGCACGGCTCGGATGGGCCGTCGGATGGGACAAGACCGATTTCCAGGGCAAGGCAGCACTAGTCGCGCAGAAGGCGGCCGGGGTGTCGCGCACGCTGCGCGGACTCAAGGCGCTCGATCGCGGCATCCCGCGCGGCGAAATGGCGGTGTATGCGGACGAGGTCGGAGGAACGCTGGTCGGTGAAACCACGAGTGGAACGTTCTCGCCTTCGCTGAAGACCGGCATTGCACTTGCGTTCATCGATCCCGCAATGCTGGAGGGTGCGCAGGTTGTGCTCGACGTGCGGGGCCGTCCATTGCAGTGCGAAGTCGTGAAGCCGCCGTTCGTCACAGGGACGAGCGCAGCGAGCTGATCGTTCCGACGAGCAACGACTCGAGGACGTCCACTCCCACTTCGGTCCGTCCGGACCACCACGGTTCGAACTGCAGCCGCTCGCACGCGACGCCGTCGATCGGATCGCTGCTGCAGTAGCCGGAACGCCACCACCCGGCGGCGGCGAGCGATTGCCGCTGAGCCACGACCGCGGCTGCATGTGCCGCGGCTCCGACGAACACACACGGTGTACCGCGAGCGGCGAGTCCGAGCAGCAATCCGACCAGGCCCGCGGATTGTGCGTCGATGAGGTCGGGTGCGTCGGAGATCCGGTCGCGAAGCGCCGCCTGAACATCGCGCAGGCGTGCGCATTGCGTCATCCAGTCGTGGTCGGATGGCGCTGCCGGTGTGATCTGCGTTGCGTCGCGGCCACACAGCAGCCCCACGATTGCGCGAACATCATCGTTGAGGGTCGTCGAGGTGCTCAGCACGACCGCACCGACGGCCTCGTCGGCCAACACGTCCGCTCTCGCGACGCCTGCGTCCAGTCCGGGGAGACGTGGATCGCGCTCGACATGGACCGCGCCCTCCGCGGCGACGCAGGCCCACCAGCCGCGGATCGCGTCGCCGTGCGAGGCGATCGCCGACGACAATCGATGGGCGTCGATCGAGCGGATGCGCGACTTGAGTTCAGGAATGGTCATCCGGGGAGTCCTGGTTGCGGCGCCGCTGCTCCTGTTGGATGCGGGCGTTGCGCATCGCCAACACCAGCGCAATGGTTGCGAGGACGGCGGTCACAATGGTTGAAAGCATCCTCCGTATCCAAGCATGCCTCGAGCGGCCGCTCGCTAGTCTGGCGGCATGGAATTTCGTCACCTCGGTCGCAGCGGCCTGTATGTCTCAGAGATCTCGTTCGGAAACTGGCTCACGCACGCGAGCCAGATCGAGGAGGACGCGGCACATGCGTGTGTGCGTGCCGCACTCGACGCCGGGATCACCACCTTCGACACCGCCGACGTGTATGCGGCGACGAAGGCGGAAGAGGTCCTCGGACGTGCGCTGAAGGGGCAGCGACGCGAGGGCCTCGAAATCTTCACGAAGGTGTACTGGCCGACCGGTCCCGGGAAGAACGATCGCGGCCTGTCGCGCAAGCACATTATGGAAAGCTGCCACGCGTCGCTGCGTCGACTCCAGACCGACTACGTCGACCTCTACCAGGCGCATCGCATGGACATCGAGACACCGCTCGAGGAAACCCTGCGAGCGTTCGACGATCTCGTCCGCCAGGGCAAGGTGTTGTACGTCGGTGTGAGCGAGTGGAGTGCCGAACAGATCCGCGAGGCGCACAAGATCGCCGATGCAATGGGATTCGACAAACTAGTGAGCAACCAACCGCAGTATTCGATGCTGTGGCGCGTCATCGAGGAACGAGTGGTCCCGACGTCGCATGAACTCGGTGTCGGGCAGATCGTCTGGTCGCCGCTCGCACAGGGCGTGCTGACGGGCAAGTACCTTCCCGGCGCGGCGGTTCCCGAGGGCTCACGCGCAACGAGCGAGAACGGCAAGGGTTTCGTGGAGCGTTGGCTTCGCGACGATGTACTCACGGCGGTGCAGAAGCTGAAGCCGATCGCGTCCGACCTCGGACTGACCATGGGCCAGTTGGGCATTGCCTGGGTGCTGCAGAACGACAATGTGTCCTCCGCGATCATCGGCGCTTCGCGACCCGAGCAGGTCACCGAGAATGTGCAGGCGGCAGGTGTGAAGCTCGAGGCCGATGTCATGCGGGCCATCGACGACGCGATTGGTGCAGTCGTGACGCGTGACCCCGAGCTGACGCAGGCACCGAACCCGCGCCCGTAGTTATCGCCGCGGCTCCTTGGGAGCGCCGCCGATCCGGACCTGCGGCCGCGGGAGTCGCATCCAGCGCATCGTGAGCGCGCGGGTCACGCCGTAGCCGATATGGGATGCGCGACGTACCGACTCGGGGAACTCGCGCTTCATGAGTCGGCGCAGCAGGATGCTGAGCACGACGGCATCCACCAACACGAGCAACAGCATGATCGTCCAGATCCCGTTCACCACGACGTTGACCGTCGGATTGTTGAAGAAGAACGCGATCATCACGAGGAAGGCGATCGGCAGGAAGCCCTCGCCACTTGAGAGACGGGCATCGACATAGTTGCGGATGCGCTTGCGGATCGGTCCCTGGTCCCGCGCTGGCAGGAAGCGCTCGTCACCGCTGTACAGCGCCTCGCGTTGGCGCGCGCGTTCCGATGCACTTCGCTGGCGCATCGCCTTGCGTGCTTCCTTGGAGTCGCGCGGGAGTTTCGCTTTCAGTCGTCGTGCCGCTTCGGCCTCGGCGCGAGTCCGCGTGGGGCGGCCCTTGCCGCTGGATTCGTGGTCGGACATCGGATTCCTAGTCGACGGTCGGAGTGGCGGGCAGCGACAGCATTCGGTCGAGCGCGACGCGGCCCCAGTGTGCGGTATCGGAGTCAACAGTAATCGTGTTCGACACGATGCCGTCGACGAGTTGTTCCAGGCTCCAGACGAGGTGTGGCAGATCGATCCGGTTCATCGTCGAGCAGTAGCAGACCGTCTTGTCGAGAAAGACGATCTGCTGCTCGGGATGCTGTGCGGCGAGGCGTCGCACGAGATTGAGCTCTGTGCCGATTGCCCACGCGGTTCCTGCTGGAGCTGCGGCAACCTGTTGGATGATGTATTCGGTTGAACCGACGAGGTCTGCAGACACCACGACGTCATTGCGACATTCGGGGTGCACGAGCACCTTCACGCCGGGAACGCGTTCACGTACGTCACGGACGTTGTCCGCCGTGAATCGGCCATGCACGGAGCAGTGGCCGCGCCAGAGGATCATCTTCGTGCCGAGCAATTGCTCGTCGGTGAGGCCACCATTGCTCTTGTGTGGGTCGTAGACGACGCAGTCGTCGAGGGACAGGCCCAGCTGCTGCACCGCGGTGTTCCGACCGAGGTGCTGATCGGGCAGGAAGAAGATCCGTCCGGTGCGCTCGAACGCCCAACGCAGCGCGCGTTCTGCGTTCGACGAGGTGCACACCGTGCCCTCGTGCCGACCGGTGAAGGCCTTGATGGCGGCCGTGGAGTTCATGTACGTGATCGGCGTGATGTCCTCGGCAATGCCCAGTGCCTCGAAATGCACCCACGCCTTCTCCACTTGTTCGATGCCGGCCATGTCTGCCATCGAACAGCCGGCGGCGAGGTCGGGGAGGATCACCTGCTGGCGATCGCTCGTCAGGATGTCCGCCGACTCGGCCATGAAATGCACGCCGCAGAAGACGATGTACTCCGCATCGGGACGCGCGGCTGCGGATTGTGCGAGTTTGAAGGAATCGCCGGTGACATCGGCGAACTGGATGACCTCGTCGCGTTGATAGTGGTGCCCCAGCACGAACACGCGATCACCGAGCTTCGCCTTCGCACGACGCGCGCGCTCGACCAGGTCGGGATCGCTGGCGAGCGGAAGTTCCCCCGGGCACGAGACGCCGCGTTCGCTCTCGAGATCCTGCTCATGGCCCATGAGCAGCAATGCCAACGGCGTCGGTGCTGGTTCGGTGAACATGTGCGTAGTTTCGCATGTCGCGGATACGGTCTGCCCGTGCGCCTCCTCATCGCCCCTGACGACTTCAAGGGAACCATGACCGCCGCAACGGCGGCTGATGCGATTGCCATGGGCTGGACGCAGACGGTTCCCGACGCCACAGTGCAGGTGCGCCCGTTGAGCGACGGCGGCCCGGGTTTCATCTCCGCCATTGCGCATGCTCGAGACGCGGAACTCCGGACCCGTCGAGTTCGCGCCTCGCTCGGCGGCGACGTCGACGCGGTGTGGTGCAGAGCCGGCGCCACCGCGTACATCGAGGTGGCCCAGGCCGTCGGACTGCAATTCGGAACAGACGTCGCGAACGCCACGAGTTTCGGCGTCGGTGAACTCATGCTTGCGGCGATCTCCGAGGGAGTTGAGCGAATCGTGCTCGGACTCGGTGGCACCAACGTGAACGACGGCGGCGCGGGCGTGCTGGCGGCGTTAGGCGCGCGGGCCACGGACGCCGAGGGAAGGCCGGTGCCGCTCGATCGGGGGCCGCACGCGCTGCGCGGCATCGAATCGCTGGAACTCGCAACGGCAGCTGCTGCGGTTGCGGGCATCGACCTTGTCGCCGCCACCGATGTGGACGTCCCGCTCCTGGGTCCTCGTGGTGCGACCTACGGCTTCGCACCGCAAAAGGGCGCAATCGATCCGCAGTTGATCGAGCTCGAATCCACGCTCCAACGTTTCGCAATCGCGTGCGGACGACGCGACGACGGTCGAGACGCTGCCGTTGCGCTCGGTGCCGGCGCTGCGGGCGGCATCGGATTCGCGCTGATCAGGCTTGGCGCACACCGCCTGCCCGGCATCGACACCGTCTGGGATGAGAGCGACATCGACCTCGACGGCATCGACCTCATCGTCACCGGCGAGGGCAACCTCGATTGGCAGTCGCAGCGCGGAAAGGTGGTCTCCGGGGTGGCGCGCCGTGGCGTGGACCAGGGAATCCCCGTGATCGCGATCTGCGGACAGGTCGACATGGCCAAGCGGGAGCGCATGGAACTCGGACTTGCCGCCGCCTATGCAATGTCCGATTTCGCCGACGAGGAAACCGCGCTCCAACGGCCGGTCGAGACCCTCACTGCGTTGACCGCGCGGGTTGCCAGAACCTGGCGGTAAGCGCGCCGATTGGAATTTCTTCAGTCGACCGTGCGTTAATACGGCATCAGTCCCGAGAAGGAGTCCCCATGAGCGCTGAGACCACCCAGACCACTGGCGTGCTGCTGACCGATCAGGCCGCGACGAAGGTCAAGTCACTCATCGAAAACGAGGGCCGCGACGATCTCGCGCTTCGCATCGCGGTGCAGCCCGGCGGTTGCTCCGGCATGCGCTACCAGCTCTTCTTCGACGACCGTCAAATGGACGGCGACGTCCGTCAGGACTTCTCCGGAGTCACCGTCGTTGTCGACCGCATGAGCGTTCCGTACCTCATGGGCGCGACGATCGACTTCGCCGACACCATCGAGCAGCAGGGCTTCACGATCGACAATCCCAATGCGCAGAACTCCTGCGCTTGCGGCGACTCGTTCAGCTAAATCGCAACACGCGCTTCCGAAGCGGCGTTCACCGGACAGGTGGGCGCCGCTTTGCTTTATACGATCTGTCCGTGCAGATTGCTATATCCGCGTCGATCGCAACCGATCACTTGATGCGATTCCCCGGTCGGTTCCGGGACTCGCTCGTCGACGGCAAACTCGACCACATCTCCCTGTCATTCCTCGTCGACGAACTGGAGATCCGCCGCGGCGGCGTCGGTGGCAACATTGCATTCGGTATGGGAGTTCTCGGTGCGCGCCCGCTCCTTGTCGGCGCCGCCGGCATGGACTTCGCCGATTACCGTTCCTGGCTTGAGCGGCACAACGTGGACACAGCGTCGGTCCTCATCTCGGAATTCCGCCACACCGCGCGCTTCATCTGCACCACTGATGCCGACCAGAACCAATGGGCGACGTTCTACGCAGGCGCGATGGTGGAGTCGCGGGACATCGAATTGCAGCCGGTGGTCGATCGCGTCGGCGGACTCGATCTCGTCCTCATTGGGCCGAACGATCCCGAGGCGATGTTGCGGCACACCGATGAGTGTCGCTTCCGCAGCATCGCATTCGCCGCGGATCCGAGTCAGCAGCTGGCACGGATGGAGGGCGAGGAGATCCGGCTGCTCGTCGATGGCGCGAAGTTCCTCTTCACGAACGAGTATGAGGCGTCGCTCATCGAGCAGAAGACCGGCTGGTCGGCCGACGACATCCTCGATCGCGTCGAAGTCCGGATCACAACCCTCGGCGCCAAAGGCTCGCGCATCGAATCGCGCCACTTCGCTCCGATGCACGTGCCGGTCCCGCGGGAGGAGCAGATCATCGACCCGACGGGTGTCGGTGATGCGTTCCGGGCCGGGTTCCTCTGTGCGTATTCGTGGGGTGCGTCCTACGAGCGTTGCGCTCAGGTGGGATCACTGCTTGCGACGTACGCGATCGAAACGGTCGGACCGCAGGAGTACGAGGTGTCGCAACGACGATTCGTCGAGCGCTTGCGCGATGCGTATGGCGAGACCGCCGTCGCTGAAGTCGAGCCCCATCTGCGCTGTTCGCGTCCGTGAGAGCGTTGCCGCCACCGCGGTGGCACCTGCCCGACGCACGCAGCCTGCCGGACGGCATCGACTACGCCGGGCCCGGCATGGATTGGGATGACGCAACGCTGCTCAACGCGTACGCAGCCGGCTATTTCCCGATGCCGCGCGAACTCGAATCCGACGAAATCGACTGGTGGTCACCCGATCCACGCGCCGTGCTCGACCCCGCAGACGTCCGCGTCGCACGATCGCTGCGTCAATCGATGCGGAAGTTCAGCATCACGGTTGACGCAGCGTTCGGCGAGGTGGTCGCCCGCTGCGCAGATCCGTTGCGGGACAGTCGCTGGATCGACAGCAATGTGCGCATCGCATACGGACGACTGCATGCGGGGGGCTGGGCGCATTCGGTCGAGGTGTGGCAGGCAGACGCGCTGGTCGGAGGTCTGTACGGCGTCGAACTCGGCGGGTTGTTCGCGGGGGAGTCGATGTTCCATACCGCTCGCGACGCCTCGAAGGCCGCACTTGTGGGGCTCGCGACGTTGCTCCGTACTGCGCCAGGTCCGCGACGCATCGATTGTCAGTGGTTGACGCCACACCTTGCATCCCTGGGTGCAGTCGAGATCCCGCGTCGGCAGTACATCGAGGAGCTGTCGGCATTCCTCGCGAGCGACGACGCACTGAGCGCGCTTCCGCACGGCACGCGAATCAGCGGCTAGGCGACGCCCGCTTCCCGGCGCAGCCGCGCCACGGTATCGGCGAGGACGTCGGCAAATCCGGGCAACTCGTCGAGGTCGAACCCGATGGGCAGCGCGATTCGGATGTTGCCGTCGGTCGTGACATCCATCGCCTGCAGGACATGCGACGGGACGAGATCGACGGAGCACGCCGATCCGGCGCCCACCGCATAGCCGGCGGTGTCGAGTTCACGCATCAGCGTCTCCGCATCGAGGTTCCGGATCGACAGCGACCGCATATGGGGCACCCGATGCGATCCGTGGAACGCCGCGTCAGGAAGTCGGTCACGGACGCGGTGCTCGAAATCCCGCATCGCCGTTTCGGTGCGCTGCGCGTTCGTTTCCACGGCGCCCCATGCATGCTCGAGTTCTGTGACGGCAACGGCCACGTCCGGCAACGCGGGGATCGCATGCATCGGAAGCGGCTTCACCGACACGACGAACGCGATGTCCACGGGTGCACCCCATGCGCGTGCGCTGCCGACAAGGAAATCCCAGGCGGACTGGATCGGCATGCGGCCGAGCGCATTCGTGGCATCGAGGATGCGCACAGCCGATCCTGCGTAATGGTCGATGACGCCGGTTTCCTCGTTGCCGTACTGCAAGATCACGACGTCGGCGGCCTGCCATTGCGCCTGTCCCTGCCCGTCGACGGGGACGGATGGAACACGGCTAAGCAATGGCTTGCGATTGGTGCCCGCCGTGAGGATCCGTGCACCCGCGTGCGCAGCGATGAGATGCGACATTGCCGACTCGCGGTGGGGGAAGAACTCGACGTGACCGCCGCCGAAGAAGCCCGAGACGGTGGCGGCCATCGCGTCCAGCCAGACCGCCGCGCGCCTGCCCTCCGACGCGGGGTGCAGAGGGTTCGCCCAGGCCGTTTGTGCGGTCCGTTCGAAGGTCGCGCGGGCGCGATCCGACCACGGGGTCCAGAGCCGAAAGTCCAGGGTGTGGCGACCAGCCATGTCCCGACCGTACGGCAAAGTGACGTTCACGGCACGTGGGGGACGCCCTATCGCGGCACCCCTGCCGCGCCGCAGTTCCTGACCCCTCCTGCGATAGCCTTTCCCCTCGTGCACGCATGTGCGTGAGCCCGTCTTGAGTGTGAGGGAGTGACGTGGTTTCGACCCGTCCGGAACGGACCGCGACGACGCTGGTCCGCCGTGGCCTGGCAAAGGCCGGAGTACTCGGAACAGCCGTGTTGCTGTCCGGCTGCACCGTTGATGAAGCGTTGCGCATGGGAATGCCGCAACCGGCGACCAAGGAAGCGCCGATCATCGAGCAGCTGTGGATCGGTTCGTGGATCGCGGCATGGATCGTGGGCGCCCTTGTATGGGGTCTCATCATCGCGGCCGTCGTGCTGTACCGACGTCGTCCCAACGACGGCATGCCGAAGCAGACGAAGTACAACGTGCCGATCGAGTTCCTCTACACCGTGGCACCGCTCATCATGATCCTCGTGCTGGCCACGTTCACGTGGCGGGACCAGGCAGAACTCACGAAGCTCACCTCGGACTACACGCACACCGTGAACGTGGTCGGCTTCCGTTGGTCGTGGGGCTTCAACTACGTCGAGGAAGGTGTCTACGACGTCGGCACGCCGAGCGAGCGTCCGACCCTGTGGCTTCCCGTCGACGAGCGCACCCGCTTCGAATTGGTCTCACCGGATGTCAACCACGGCTTCTGGGTACCGGACTTCCTCTTCAAGATGGACGTCATTCCCGGTCGCATGAACAAGTTCGAACTCACGCCCAACAAGCTCGGCACCTTCGCCGGCAAGTGCACCGAACTCTGCGGACTGGATCACGCGCGGATGCTCTTCGATGTGAAGGTCGTGTCCCGCGCTGAATACGACGCGCACATCGCCGATCTCAAGACGAAGGGCCAGACCGGCGTCTTCGCCCAAGGCCGAATCTCTACGAAGGCAGGAGTCACCGCATGACGCTCTTGGACCGTCCGGCTTCGGACTACATGCCGGCTCCCGAATACCGTCGCAAGGACCGACTCGGCCGCACCGTCGTCAAGTGGATCACGTCAACCGATCACAAGGTCATCGGCTACATGTACCTGATGCTCGGCGGCTCGTTCTTCGTCATCGGCGGCATCATGGCGCTCCTCATGCGCCTCGAGCTCGCACGTCCCGGCATGCAATTCATGAACGCCGAGCAGTACAACCAGTTGTTCACGATGCACGGAACAATCATGTTGTTCCTGTTCGCAACGCCGTTGTTCGTCGGCTTCGCCAACGTGATCCTGCCGCTGCAGATCGGCTCGCCCGACGTCGCCTTCCCGAGACTCAACATGCTCGGATTCTGGCTGTTCTTCTTCGGCGGACTCGTCGCATCGTCGAGCCTGCTCATGCCGGACGGCGCCGCTTCGTTCGGTTGGTTCGCGTACACGCCACTCTCCGGTGCGACGTACTCGCCCTCGGCTGGCGGCGACCTGTGGTTGATGGGCCTCGCCATGGGCGGTCTCGGCACCATCCTCGGTTCGGTCAACTTCATCACGACGATCGTCTGCATGCGAGCACCGGGCATGACGATGTTCCGCATGAGCCTGTTCTCGTGGAACGTCCTGCTCACGTCGGTGCTCGTGATCATGGTGTTCCCCGTGCTGGCTGCGGCACTCCTCGTGCTCGAAATCGACCGGAAGTTCGGTTCGCTCGTGTTCGCGCCCGAGAACGGTGGCGCGATTCTGTGGCAGCACCTCTTCTGGTTCTTCGGCCATCCTGAGGTCTACATCCTTGCGCTGCCGTTCTTCGGCATCGTTTCGGAGATCATCCCGGTGTTCTCCCGCAAGCCGGTCTTCGGCTACAAGGGCCTGGTGTTTGCGACCATCTCGATCGCCGTGCTCTCGATGTCAGTGTGGGCACACCACATGTACGTCACCGGCGCCGTGAATCTGCCGTTCTTCTCGCTCATGACGATGCTCATCGGTGTCCCCACCGGTGTGAAGTTCTTCAACTGGATCGGCACCATGTGGCGGGGTTCGTTGACCTTCGAGACGCCGATGCTGTGGGCGATCGGCTTCCTCGTCACGTTCCTCTTCGGTGGCCTGACCGGCGTCATGCTGGCCGCCCCGCCGATCGACTTCCATGTCTCCGATTCGTACTTCGTGGTTGCGCACTTCCACTACACCGTGTTCGGTACGGTGGTGTTCGCAATGTTCGGCGGCTACTACTTCTGGTGGCCGAAGATGACCGGTCGAATGCTGGATGAGCGTCTCGGCAAATTGCACTTCTGGACCCTCTTCGTCGGCTTCCACACCACATTCCTCATTCAGCACTGGCTGGGCGTCATGGGCATGCCGCGGCGCTATGCCGACTACCTCGCGAGCGACGGTTTCACGACCTACAACATGATCTCAACGGTCGGTGCGCTCATCCTCGGTTCGTCGTCGCTGGTGTTCTTCTGGAATGTGTACAAGACGTGGAAGCACGCGCCACTCGTGAAGGTCAATGATCCGTGGGGCTTCGGCGCTTCCCTCGAGTGGGCGACGAGTTGCCCGCCGCCGCGTCATAACTTCACGCAGCTGCCGCGTATTCGTTCGGAGCGTCCGGCCTTCGACTTGAAGTTCCCCGAGCTCGCGGAAGAGAGTCACTGAAGATGAAGGTCACCGGACTGTTCTTCGCATGGTCGGCAGCCATCTTCTACCTGATCGCAACCATCTACCATTTCGTCGCGCACGAAGTCGTAGGCGTTACCGCGATCGCCCTCACCGGCGGCCTGTGCACCATCATCGCCGTGTACTTCCTCTTCACCGACAAGCGCATCGGCGCCCAGCCTGAAGACAACATCAACGCCGAGGTGCACGATGCTGACGCGGAGTACGGCTTCTTCAGCCCGCACTCCTGGTGGCCGCTGCCACCTTGCCGTCGGTGTCGTTCCAGATCTCTTCAGCTGTCGTCTTGC
>CAXBQV010000040.1:0-14301 GCA_963978265.1 uncultured bacterium
CGCCGTTGACCTTGGCGCCCTTCGAGTACGAGCCGACGAGGATGTCTTCCATGCGCTTCTGGGCGACTGCGCCGTCCCAGCGAAGGATTGCAACCTTGTCGAACGCGGTCTGGCCGGACTTCACAACGAGGACCTTCGAGTCAATGAGCGGCTGCAGAACAGACATCGCGCCATTGAAGAAGAAGGTTGCGTTGTTGTCGTCAGGTGAACCGGCGAAGAGCTCGACGTTGAGCGGGCCCTTTGCATTCGGCCCGTCAGCGGTGGTGCTGTCCTCGGTTGCGTAGACGCCCATGCCCACGAGGAGCGAGGTTGCCTGGAGAACGCCGACCTTGAAGTTGTCGAACGTTGCGTAGTAGTCAACGTTCGCGCTGTCGCGGATGAGGCGGTCGTAAGCGATGACCGGCACACCGTTGTCAGCGGCCTTCTGCAGAACGTCGGTCAGCTGAGTACCGTCGATCGCAGCGATGATGAGTGCCTTGGCACCCTTCGTGAGCATGGCTTCAAGCTGCGAAACCTGCGTCGGGATGTCGTCTTCTGCGTACTGCAGGTCGACCTGGAAGCCGTCGGCCTCGAGAGCAGCCTTGATGCTGTCGCCGTCGGAGATCCAGCGGGTCGAGGACTGCGTCGGCATCGAGACGCCGATCAGACCGCCGCCTGCGGTGTCACCGCTGCCGCTGTCCGAAGAGCTGGAGCAACCTGTGAGGATCATTGCAACGGTAACGCCCGCGGCAGCAATCCCAAGGAGTTTCTTGAACAAGAGTTTTCCTTCCGTTTTCGGCCGGACCAGCCGAAGTTTCTGGTGCAGCGTGTCCATTCCGCTGCACCGCTTTGCCGTCGGTTCGCTACCGCGGGACCAACGCACAAATCCGAGAAAGGTGAGTGTGACCGCTGGGAAAGTGCGCGCTCACATTCACCCCAAATTCCACCGACATCCCCATGCAGCGTCAATGCCTCACAGGGTCTGTCCGTAGACATTTTGATAACGACTGAACAACGCATCGATCGTGTCCTGCGGCAGCCGTTCGGGGTTCCCCAGCTGCTTGGCGATAAAGGCCGATTTGGCGTTGTCCTCGCACATGATCGCCGCCTTCAGCGCAGACTTGGCGTCCTTGCCGATGGTGAAGACCCCATGCTGACGCATGAGCACCGCGGCCGACCGATGACCCCGAAGGGTCTCGACGATGCCGCGCCCGATCGAGTCGTCCCCGATGATCGCGAACGGGCCCACCGGGATGTCCCCGCCGAACTCGTCCGCGATCGCCGTGAGGATGCACGGTATCGGTTCGCCGACGGCCGCGAAGCCACATGCGTAGTTCGAGTGCGTGTGCACCTGGCCGCCGACCTCCGGCATGTTCCGGTACACATACGCATGCGCTGCGGTATCGCTCGACGGCGCGTAGTCGCCTTCGACGAGATTGCCGTCGAGGTCGCACAGCACCATGGATTCGGCAGTGAGCTCCGAGTAGGCGACCCCGCTCGGTTTGATGAGGAAGCCGTTCTCCACGCGCTGCGAGATATTGCCGCCGGTCCACACGACGAGTCCGGCCTCCCACAACTGTTCGTGGAGCTTCGCGAGCTGCACGCGTTCGGACATGAAGCTAGGCATTCGTCACCTCGCGGCGGATGGCCTTCAGACGCTTCATGACGTCGTTCGCACCGCGACCGAAGTAGTCGTGCAGCGTCGAGTACTCGGCATAGAGGCGGTCATACTGCTTCGCGCGCGCCTCGCTCGGCTGGTACACACCACTGCGGACGCGTCCCATGTTCTCCGCGGCTGCATGCACCGATTCGTATGCGCCAGCAGCGACCGCAGCATGGATTGCGGAGCCGAGCGCCGGACCCTGCGTGCTATCGATGACGGACAGTGGCAATCGCGTGACATCCGAGTACAACTGCATGAGGAACTGGTTCTTGATCAGTCCTCCGGCGACGATGAACTCGGTCACGGGAACGCCGGCGTTCTGGAAGGTCTCGACGATCTTGCGAGTGCCGAATGCTGTGGACTCGAGCAGTGCCCGGTAACCATCTTCTGCACGGGTGGTGAGCGTCGCGCCGATCATCATCCCCGACAGTGCGTGGTCGACCAAGACCGAGCGATTGCCCGAGTGCCAGTCGAGGGCGATCAAACCGTGCTCACCCACTGCTTGGGTTGCGGCAAGATCGGTGAGGTATTGGTGGATCGACTTGCCGGCCTTTGCGGCATCGTCGAAATACCGTTGTGGGACTTGGTTGTTCACGTACCAGGCGAAGATATCGCCGACACCGGATTGGCCCGCCTCGTAGCCGAAGAGTCCGGAGACGATGCCGCCCTCGACGACTCCGCACATGCCCGGGACTTCACGAAGGACATCGCCGTTCATGACATGACAGGTGGAGGTGCCCATGATCGCCACCATCTGGCCTGGCTTCGTCGCTTTCGCTGCAGGTGCCGTGACATGTGCGTCGACATTGCCGACTGCGACTGCAATGCCTTCTCGCAAACCGGTCCATGCCGCGGCTTCCGCCGTCAACGTTCCCGCAGCAGCGCCAAGTTGGCCGATGGTGTGCTCGAGTTTGTCCGTGGCGAAGTTGCCGAAACCCGTGGACAGCGCTTCGAAGTAGTCCGAAGACGGATAGTGCCCGTCCTGCAGATTGCCCTTGTAGCCGGCGGTGCATGCGTTGCGGACATAGTTGCCGCAGAGTTGCCAGATGATCCAGTCGGCAGCCTCGACGTACTTCCACATCCGGTCGTAGATTTCGCGGTCTTCTTCAAACAACTGCAGACCCTTGGCGAGTTCCCATTCCGACGAGATCTGGCCGCCGTAGCGCGCCATCCACGCCTCTCCACGGGCTCGCGCCAACGCATTTATGCGGTCCGCGTGCGGTTGCGCCGCATGGTGCTTCCACAACTTCACATAGGCGTGCGGCCGGGTGCGGTACTCCGGAAGATTCGAGAGCGGGGTGCCGTCTTCGAGCACTGGCACCAAGGTGCAGGCGGTGAAGTCGGTACCGATGCCGATCACATGCGCGGGATCGATGCCAGCCGCCCGCACCGCGTCGGGAACGGCGTGCTTCAACACCTCGACGTAGTCGTTCGGATCCTGCAGCGCCCATTCCGGTGGCAGGGCCGCACCCGACGCCGCGAGAGCGGATTCCATGACGGCATGCGGGTACTCGAGCACGGCGGAACCGAGTTCCTCGCCGTCGGAGACGCGCACCACGACAGCGCGACCGGACAAGGTGCCGTAGTCGACGCCGATGACGTACGAATCGCTGTTGTGGCTCATATTCCCGACTTCATGTTAGCGGTCACATTTGGTCTTTCGTAAAGGCTTTCGCGGTCACAAGTTCATAACCTTGACGGCGGTGCGGTGGAGTCGCGGGTGACGAGGTGCAGCCGCAGCAACGGGTTGTCGGCGGGCTGCTCCCCCGCAAGCTCCGCCAGCAGGACACGGATCGCCTGCTTGCCCATCCGATCGAAGTCCTGGCGGATCGTCGTGAGCGGCGGGGCGAAGTACGCCGCCTCCGGTACGTCGTCGAAACCGACCACGCTCAGGTCCTCGGGCACGCCGATGCCACGCTCCCTGCAGGCCTTCAACAACCCGAGTGCGAGCCCGTCGTTCGCACAGAACACTGCAGTCACCTGGGCGAGATCGAACGACGATCCGATCGCGTGACCGGTCTCGATCTGCCAGTCGCCCTCGACCACGATCGGGTCCAGTCCGGCCGCTTGCATCGTGCGCTCAAAGCCTTCGCGACGTTGTCGACCGACCGCCCATGCAGTCTCCCCGGTGATGTGCAGGATCTTCTGATGTCCGAGATCGATGAGGTGCTGCGTGGCGAGTGCTGCAGCACCCGCATTGTCGACGTTCACATTCAATCGATCGGCCCGATAGTCGGAGTCCATCGCGACGATCGGAATGTTCGGAAGTCCGTCGCGTGCGACGTCGGTCGGCATCCGCTCGGCCGTGATGAGGATCAGGCCATCGATACCCATCTGGCGCATGTGCTCGATGCCGTCGCGCACCTCGCTCTCGGATTCCGAGTCCACGGCACATGTCGAAGTGACGTAGCCGGTCTTGCGCGCCTCGCTCTCGATCGCATTCAGCATGCCGGCGGGTCCGTAGAGCGTGGTGTCTGATGCAAGGATGCCGATGAGTTTCGACTTCTTCGTCACCAGCGCACGTGCAGCACGGTTCGGCACGTAGCCGAGCTCCGCCATTGCGGCTTCAACGCGTTTGCGCGTCTCCGGCCGCAAGGACGGGTGGTTGTTGATGACGCGAGACACGGTCTGGTGCGAGACCCCGGCCGCCTCGGCAACGTCGTAGATATTCGGATTACGGAGTGACATTCAGTCGCTCCTGCAAGGCGGTAATAGTCGACTGCAGCAGTGCACGCACGTCGGAAACATCCTCGGTTTCAGGGACGAAGCGCGTGATCGTCACTTCGACGGCGATCGGCTTCGACTTGGTGTTCACTCTGATGGAGATCTCACCGTGGCGCTCGGTGAGCAGCACCACGTGCCGCGGAATCTGCACCAGCGCATAGGAACCGCCGTAGCCGGGCTCGAAGCTGATGTCACCGCCGCGGCGGGCGTCGAATGATGCGACGGGGTCGATCCAGGCACTCAAGCCCGCTTGCGTGGTGATCTGCACGATTGTCTCCACGTCGTCGCAGCGGGATGTGAACGACTTCGCTTCGACAATCGTCTGCCCCGGCTGCGGTTTCGGAACCGAGCCCATGCCCACCCATGCCTTGCCGCTCATGCGCGCTTCTCGCGAGCCATGTAGGTGTAGGCGGCAATGCCGAACAGCATCGCAAGCGCCGAATGCGACAGGAAGAAGAACACGCTTTGCTGGTTGAACCAGGTGAGGCCCAGGAGTGGATTCAGCCACAACAACGTGACTGGAACAAACAACCACGACACCCACGCGCGCGCCTGCAGCCCAGCACGCACGCAATACAAGGCTCCCGCAAAGGCGAGGAACACCATGTACAACGGATACTGCGACGGCACATCGGTCATGACCTGCCACGCGAAGATGAACGCAAGCACCGCCGCAGTCCACGACGGACGAGGTTGCAGCAATCGCGGCCCCGCGAACGTCCATGTCGTCATACGCGCACACCCCAGGTGACCGAGAACGACGAGCCGGGTTCGAGCCACGTGAGCGAGACACCACTGTTGAGCGCATTTGCGGGCGCGCTCTGCGGCTCAATGCCGACCGCGCCGGCACTGCCGGCAGCCCAGGGGAAGTCGTGCTTCGTGAACACCTGCGTATACGCCAATCCGGCGTCCTGCCAGATATCGGTGGTGGTGCCGTCGGCGTAGGTGAGCAGCGTGTGCGCGCGACCATCACTATCGCGATCGAGATCGGTCAAGCAGTTGTCCAACGACAGTGCACCGAGCGCAGTTGCGGCGTTCGGGGTGATACCGATGTCGGATACCGGGAGCAGGTCGCCGGTCGGGATGAGATTGGCACCGTTCTTGAAGTAGTGCGTCGCACTTGTGGTGATCGCTGTGTCGTCCGCGAACGGGAAATACGGGTGCACACCCAACGCAATCGGAACACGCTCGTCGCAGCGGTTCGTTGCCGTCACCGTACTCGTGAGGGCGCAACGCGTGATCGCGTACGACACCTCGATGCGAACGGAGAACGGGTATATCGGATGGTCACCGAGCTCGTACGCCAGCGTCACGGACGACGGCGTTTGCGACGCCACGTGGAACTCGGCGTTGTAGACGAGTCCGTGCAGTGCGTGCCCACGCGGGTCGTTGCACTCCCCCTCGTACTGCACGCCTTCCGCCGTCCATGCCCCGCCGGCGAGCCGGTTCGGCCACGGCGCCAACGTGGTGCCCGAGTACCAATCACGTCGACCTTCGACCGTGTCCAGCGGGATGACCGCGCGATCGCAGCAGACGTATTGCCGAATGCCACCTCCGACGAGGCCGAGCTCGGCGAACGCCGCGCAGTCCTCGCCGTCGTAGGCGATCCGAACCGACATTTAAAGCCGTTCCGCCAGGCGGTAGTACGCAGCAGACCATTGCAGTTCCTTGCGGAACTGCCGGATGGTGGTGTCCGCATCGATGATCACATGCTCGACCTTGGCCATGCGCGAGAAGTCCTCGATGGTCTCGAGTGAAACTGCGTTCGTCAGTGCGGTGTGGTGGCTGCCGCCGGCCAGCATCCACGCCTCGGCCGACGTCACGAGCGACGGCTCCGGCTCCCAGACCGCGCGCGCGACCGGCAACTTCGGCAGGTCCTCGTTCGGTGCAACGATCTTGACCTCGTTGCTGATGATGCGGAAACGATCGCCGATATCGGTGATGCACACGACACGGCCGGCGGCCGGCTTCGCCGTGAAGACCATGCGCACCGGATCCTCTTTCCCGCCGATACCGAGGGGATGGATTTCGATGCGGGGCTTCGCGTCCGTGATCGTCGGACACACTTCCAGCATGTGCGCGCCGAGAATCTTCGGAGTGCCCGGGCCGAAGTGGTACGTGTAGTCCTCCATGAATGACGTGCCACCACCCGCAGGCGTCATCGACTTCATGATCCGGACCGTCGCGGCGGTCTTCCAGTCGCCTTCGCCTGCGAAGCCATACCCATCCGCCATCAGACGCTGGACCGCCAACCCAGGCAATTGCCGCAGCGTTCCGAGATCCTCGAAGTTCGAAGTGAACGCAGTGAAGCCACCCGCAGTCAGGATGCTGCGGAGTGCGATCTCGATCTTCGCGCCGTACACCAGTGAGTCGTGCCGGACGCCACCCTTCCGCAGGTCGGGGACGACGTCGTAGCGGTCCTCGTACTCCGTGGTGAGTGCTTCCGCCTCGGCATCCGATACCTGCTCGACGCCGGCAATGAGTGTGTTCACGCCAAGTGACTCGATCGACATGCCGAACTGCATCTGCGCGGAGACCTTGTCACCGTCGGTCACTGCGACGTAGCGCATGTTGTCGCCGAAGCGCGCGAGCTTCAGGTGCTGCGATGTGTCCCAGCCGAACGTTGCGTACGCCCATGCATTCAACCGTTCATGAACCTGTGGATCGGTGGGATGCCCGACGACGATCTTTCGTGGCACGTTGATCCGCGACACGATGTGCGCGTACTCGCGATCGCCGTGTGCAGCCTGGTTGAGGTTCATGAAGTCCATGTCGATCGTCGACCACGGCAATGATTGACCTGCCTGTGTGTGCAGGTGCAGCAACGGCTTTCCGAGCGCTTCCAGTCCGGCGATCCACATCTTGGCGGGCGAGAATGTGTGCATCCAGGTGATGACACCCACGCACTCGTCGGACGCCGTCGCGTCCTTCATCGCGCGACGGATCGCGTCGGGATTCTTGATGACGCCTTTGAACACCAATTCGACCGGAGCCTCGAGTCCGGCCACCAGCTGTTGCACGACGACCTTCGACTGTTCGTTGACTTGCTGCAGCGTTTCAGGACCGTAGAGATCCTGCGAACCGGTGTAGAACCACAGTTGCTTCGCCATGTGAGCGCTCCTCGTACCTACTTGTGAGCGTTCACATTAGTGACGGCGCCGCCGCCCGGGGAAGCCCCCGATTCATAACGAATCGATGTAACGGACACGGTCGGCCCGTAGCCGGACATTGACCGCTCATCGGGACCGAACGCCTGTGCGGCGGTCCGGACCGCCGCACACACTGGACAGGTGAAGGTCAACCGGTCGGTCGTGGGCACAGGGCTGGCGCTGCTTGCGCTCCTCATCGTCGCCTGCATCGTGGTCGCAACCCGACCCACCGAACAGCTTGACCCGACAACGCCTGCCGGCGTGGTGCAGCAGTACATCACGGACGTCATGGCCGGCGACCACGATCGCGCCGCCGAGCACTTCGCCGCCGACACGATGTGCGATGCGGGCGATCTCGATCGTGCCTATGTCGACCGCGAAGCACGTGTCGATCTCCTCGATACCAGCATCACCGGCGCCCGCGCGCGGGTGCGTATCGCGGTATCGACGCCGACCGGCGATCTCGTCCGCAACAGCTGGACTGAGGAGCGCACCATCCGTCTGGAGAAGACGGATGGACGATGGCTGCTCACCGGCATTCCCTGGCCGCTATACGAATGTGGAGCGTGGCTCTCATGATCATCAGTCTCATTTCCCTCGTCGTCACCATCGCACTTGCGGGATTCATCATCTGGCGCGGCTTCGCGAACCGTGAACCACGCGGTCCTCGCGGCCATGGCATCCGACGGTTCTTCCAGTACGGCACCGCGTACCTGCTGTTCGTGCTCACCGCGATCGGACTCAGCGGTCTGCTCGGACGCGCCCTCGGTCGCGCCGTGACGCTGAGCGGGGGACAGTCCGATCTTGCCCTCGACATCTCGTTCACCGTGGTCGGTCTTCCACTGCTCGCACTCATGGGTTTCTGGATCCGCCGCACGATCGCACGTGACGCGGCCGAGGTGCGATCGGTTGGCTGGGCGATGGCGACGACTGCTGGAACGCTGACTGCGCTCGGCGTGACGGTGTACGCGGCGTACAACTGCGGACTGCTCCTGTTCGGCATCAACGATTACGACGGCTACGACCTCGCCCAACTCCTCGTATGGGGCAGTTCGATGCTCGGTCTGTGGTTCATTGATCGCCTCAACACACCGGAACGCAACGGCCGACCACATCTGTTCATCGGTTCCACACTCGGGCTCGTGCTGACCGCAACTGCAACGGTGAACACGCTGTCTGCAGCGATCGACATCCTGCTCCATGCCAGCGGGCAGACGATGTACAGCAACGATCTCGATCCACTGTGGCGAGGTCTCATCCTTGCCGCGATCGGCATCCCGGTCTGGGTGCTCTACTGGTTCGAGAGCGCACGGCGATCCGAACGGGATCGACTCTGGTACGGATACGTACTGCTGCTCGGGACCGCCGGCGGCATGATCGCATCGGTCGTCGCCGCGAGCACGGCGGTCTACCGCTCGTTCGTCTGGTGGTTCGGCGACCCGTTCACAACCAGCGCAGCTGTGCATTTCCGTGATGTGCCCACCACTGCTTCAACAGCCGTCGTCGGCGCTGCACTGTGGTGGTACCACCAGCGTCTGCTGCTGACACCAGAGCCCCGCAATGAGATCGACCGCGTCTACGACTACTCGATGAGCGCTATCGGCCTCGGTGCTACAGGAGTCGGCATCGGGTATGCAATCGTCGCCACGATCGAAGGGCTGACGTCTGCAACCGTGCTCACCGGCGGGAGCGTCATGAACACGCTGCTGCTTGCTGCAACCCTGCTCATCGTCGGCACTCCCGTGTGGGCGAACTACTGGCAGGGCATCAGCCGAGCCGTGTTCGCGAATCACGACACCGAGGTGACCGCACCGACCCGTCGCGCCTATCTCTTCATCCTGTTCGGCGTCGGCGGCATCACCGCGATCGCGGGACTCGTCAGCGGTGTCTATCTGTTCGCGGATGACATGCTCGGCGTCGGCATCTCGAGCGAATCGTTCTACCGCATGCGCTGGGCACTGGCCACATTGCTCGCAACCGGCGGCATCGCCGCGTACCACTGGCTCGTCTACGACCGCGAGCGCGGCGTGATGCGCGCAACGCAACACGGTCCGCAGTACATCCTGCTCATCGGACCGAAGGACGCGGAACTCGAGGCGAGCATCGAGCATGTCACCGGCGGACGGGTGCACACTTGGACACCGACGAACGGTTTCGCAGGTGTGTGGACGGCACAGGCCGTCATGCGCGAAGTCGATCACTGCCAGGACGACACATTGATCCTGTTCGCCGAGGGGAGTCGGCTACTCGCCGTACCGGTTCAACGCGACTAGCGCAGCACAATGCTCGGCGACGTCATCACCGGCAGCTTCACCACGAAGATGCCTTCGACGCCGTCGCATACGAACTCGACCCATTCGGCGTCGATCACGATATCGACTGCCGTTGTGGCGGCTGGTTCGTCGAGCACCGTCACGCCGTCGGTCTGCACGACAACCCGGTCGGCGGCGAACGCAAATTCCACGTAGTGATTCGTGTCCGCGATCGCGAATGCTCGGGGCAGGAACCGGAACCGAGTTGCACCGGCGACGGTGCCCGCTTGCAACATCACTGCGGGCAGCACTGCGTCAAGATTTCGATGGAACGGAGCAAGCAGCCGGTCGCCGGAAATCCGGAGCTCGTGCACGATGCTTTGCGCACCCGCCCAGGGAGATCCGGACGGCACATCCACACCGCTCTCGCGGAGCCACGCCATCGCGCACGGCGCACCGTCTGCATCGGTGAATGTCGTCATCGCATACGGAAGTTGTCCGTGGCCGAAGTTGCCCCATCGTCGAGGCGTGAACTGCACCCCGTCATAGTCCCCGAGCGCGTAGATCTGCAGTACGTAGGTCTGCTCCATCTCCATGGCGGAGACCGTCAGCATCCACTGTCCGTCGATGGGTAGGAATTGCGGGCACTCCCACACCTGTCCGTGATTGATCGGCGCGGTCGCATCAAAGCGCTCCGCCGCGAGCACACCGTCGTAGGTCCACTGCGTGAGATCCGACGACGAGTACTGCAGGGCGCAACCACCGGTGAGATCTCGCTTACCGGCACCGAGCGTCATTCGCCATCGCGATCCGTCCCGCCGCACGTGCGGATCGCGGAAATCCCGGAACTCATCCGACGGCGGACCGCCGACCACGATGCCGAGGCGCTGCCACGAGGTGAGATCAGGATTACCACGCGCTGCAACGACTTGCCCATGACTCCAGTCATCGCGATGTGGAAGCGTGTAGAACATCGTCGGTGCATCTGCGATAACCACCGAACCGGACCACAACCCGACTTCGTCATCGAGCGGATCGATCGCCGGCGCCAGTTCCGTCCAGTGCACGAGATCGGTTGAGACCGCGTGCCCCCAAGACAAGTGGTGGTGCCACTCGGTTGCTGCCGGGTTGTACTGGTAGAAGAGGTGATATCGACCGTCCGCGAACACGATGCCATGCGGATCGTTCATCCAGCCGTGGTCGGGCGTGAAGTGGATCTCCGGACGACGACGCACGTCGCGATCCTAGGGTTCGAGGACGATCGGCGGCGTCTTGCCGGGACGGCTGACTACCACCAGACCTGCGAGCACGAACACGATGCCGACGAATGCCAACGTCGACAGCCGTTCACCAAGCACTGTGACGCCGAGCGTCGCGGTGGTGATCGGTTCCATCAATCCGACAGTCACGGCTGTTGCCGCACCGACGCGAGCCACGCCCCATGTGAACATTGAAAAGGAGATCGCGACGGTGAAGACGCCTCCGTAGATCACGCCGGCGACGAGGATCGGGTCGCTGAGGAACGAGAAGTCGCGGCCAATCACGAGCGGCGCCTGCAGGAGCATGCCGATCGTCCAGATCGGTGCGACACACTGCACGGCACTGAGCCGCTTCGTCGCCATCTCCATTCCGGTTGCCTGGAAGGTGTAGGAAAGCGCAGCACCGAGAGCGAAGAGCGCGCCAGCGACTTTGACAGTCGTGCCTTCGGTCGGCGCATTCAGTGCAGCGATGCCAACCACTGCGAGGCCGGTGCCGATGAACCAGTTGCGCTCAGGCCGACGCCCGAACGCAACGCGGCCGAGCAGGCCGGTGAAGAGCGGTGCAGCGCCGATCGCGAGCATCGAGGCAACAGCGACGCCGGTCCGTTGGAAGCCGAGGGTGTAGAACGGCATGAATGCGGCGGTGCCGATGCCGCCGACGAGCACAGGGAAGATGTCGCTCTTCTGATAGCGACGCTTGTCCTTGCTCAGCGCGACCATCAGCCACAACGTGATGACGCCGAAGATGTTGCGCATCGTCGCGTACTGGAAAGCGGTGCCTTCGGGGAACAACTGCACAACCGGACCGACAGTGCCCCACATGGTTGCCGCAGCAGCGACAGCCAGAATGCCGGTCAATCGATGGTTCTTCGTCACGGTGCTCCCTCGGTCCCCGCAAGGGTAGCGAGCAGCGCTATCGGCCGAAGCGATCCCGCACTGGGAGAACGACGGGAAGTCCGTCTTCGCCGGTGAACACACGGAGCTGGTTGCCGTAGAGCGCAGAAAACTGCGGTGAATGTACGACAGCGTCGGGTGATCCCTCGGCAACGAGTTTGCCCGACGACAGCAGAGCGAACCGATCCGCGTACATGGCTGCCAGGGTGATGTCGTGCATTGTGGCGATGATCGTGGCACCGGCATCGTGCAGCGCCTCGACTTCCTCGAGTGCACTCACTTGATGATGAAGGTCGAGCGCACTTGTCGGTTCGTCGAGCAGCACCAGATCCGGTTCCTGTGCCACCGCTCGGGCGATGAGAACCCGCTGCATCTCGCCGCCGGACAGGCGGGTGACGAATTGGTCGCGGAGGCCGAGCAATTTCATCCGATCGAGTGCCGATGTGATGGCCGCATGACCGCGGCCGGTCTCGCGACCCCAACCGTCGCGCTTGGCCCGACCCATCGCGACGTACTCGAGCACGGTCATTCCGGTCGGGATCTCCGGTCGCTGTGGAATGAAGGCGACGTTGAGCGATGCTTCGCCAAAGCGCTCCACGCCATTCGCCTTCACCGAACCGGAGTACGGAAGGATGCCGAGCATCGTGCGCAACAGGGTCGTCTTGCCAGCGCCGTTCGGACCGATGAGACAGACCCACGAGCCGGGGCGCACTTCGAGCGAGATGTCGTCGAGGACCAGCGCACTGTCCAGCCGCGCGCTCAGGCGATCGATTGTGATCATTGGCCGACCTTTCGAACACGCATGACGACGGCGAAGAACGGTGCACCGATGAAGGCCGTGAGCACGCCGATTGGAAGTTCTGCGGGCGAGATGAGTGTCCGCGCACCGATATCCGCCAGCACGAGAAACGCGGCACCGCTGAATGCCACGGTGAGCATCGCCCGGTTCGTCGCACGCTTGGTGACGCCTCGCACGAGGTGCGGAACGATGATGCCGACGAAGCCGATAAGTCCGCTCGCGGAAACCGCTGTTGCAGTTGCCAGCGTTGCTGCACCAACTGCGATGAAACGCAAGCGGCGAGGATGTACGCCGAGTGAATAGGCCTCTTCGTCGCTCAACATAAGTGCGTCGAGTTTGCGCGAGCTCCACACCATCACGGCGAGCGCCAACAGGATGTAGGCGGCCGCCCACCGAACTGTTGCCCAGTCCGCAGTGGTGAGTTGGCCAAGGATCCACGAGTAAACCGGACGCAGTACGTCGGAGTTCCGTTGCTGGAGATAGGTCTGCAGCGAGGTTGCGAAGGACGCGACGGCGACGCCGGCAAGCAGCAGCGACCGCGGATCGGACTGCACGCCGCCCGCGAAGGCGAACGTTGCGAACACCGCAAGCACTCCACCGATGAACGCGAAGATCGGCAACTCCGCGTGCATGCCGCCTCCGCCGGACACGATCGCGATCGTCGCACCGAGTCCGGCACCGGCAGCCGTACCGAGGAGATAGGGATCAGCCAACGGGTTGCGAAACACGGTCTGGTAGACCCCGCCGCTTGTTGCGAGCGCTGCGCCAATCAATGCTGCAAGCAGGACACGTGGGAGCCGCAGTTCCCAGACGAGGACGGACTGCTGCTCGGTCAAACCCCCGTCCTGCCCGAGCGCGCTCCGCACAATGTCGAGCGGTGGAATCCGAATCGGACCCACACCGATTGCGAGCAGCGCAACGAGCACCAGCACCACCGCCGTTACGACGGTGGTGCTGCGGCGCCAGATGCGCTCCTGCATCTACTTGACCTTCGCCATCGCTGCGGCGATGACGCTGTAGAGATTCACGAGACGCGGACCCCAACGAGACGGCACATCCGCGGGAAGCGCGACCACGTTGCCGTTCTTGACGGCGTCGAGCGCGGAGTAGCCGGCACGCGCTGCAACTGTCTTCGCGTCTTCTCCGTACTGGGCATCAGCAAGGAAGATCACCTGCGGATTGCTGGAGACCAGATACTCGGCGGAGAGTTGTGGGTAGCCATAGGAGTCTGCCGTCGCCGCCGCATCTGCAATGTTGACGCTCTTCGGTGCAATCTGCTTGTACACCTGACCGATGAAGGTCTCGGACGTGACCGAGTACAAGCCATTGTCGAGCTCGTGGAAGAAGCGGATCGGCTTGGTGATCTTGGCCTTCGCAATGATCGCAGCGATCTTCTTCTTCATGCCCACGACGAGCACCTGGGCCTCCTTCGTGCGCCCGGTCACTTTGCCGACAAGCAGCATTTCCGCGTAAGCGCCGTTGAGATCCGTCGGCGCCTTCTCCATGAAGACCGGGATACCGAGCGCAGCCAGGCCGCTCCGCACGTCGGCCGCCTTCGTGGCGTCCGCCGACATGAGGACGA
>CAXBQV010000041.1:0-14122 GCA_963978265.1 uncultured bacterium
CTGCGCAAACGTGCCGGCACTTCAAGTGCCGAGAAAGCGCAGCGAGCGCTCGATCAAGAGGATGGGAAATGAGCAATCACCTCGAATCCACCACCAGCAAGAAGCTGATGCTCTTCGGTGGTCGCTCGCATCCCGAACTCACGGCCGCAGTGGCGAAGGAACTTGGCATCGACTCCGTCCCCACCACTGCCTACGACTTCGCGAATGGTGAGATCTTCGTCCGGTTCGAGGAATCGGTCCGCGGCTGCGACGCCTTCGTGCTGCAGACGCACACCGCTCCGATCAACAAGTGGATCATGGAGCAGTTGATCATGGTCGACGCGCTCAAGCGTGCGAGTGCGAAGCGCATCACCGTGATCATGCCGTTCATGGGCTACGCACGTCAGGACAAGAAGCACCGCGGACGTGAGCCGATCACCGCGCGTCTCATGGCAGACCTCTTCAAGACTGCCGGCGCAAACCGGCTGATGGCCGTCGATCTCCACACGTCGCAGATCCAGGGCTTCTTCGACGGCCCGGTCGACCACTTGTTCGCACTGCCCGCACTTGCGAATCACGTGAAGGAAACCACCGACATCTCGAAGATCACGGTCGTGTCGCCCGACGCCGGCCGTGTGCGCGTTGCTGAGAAGTGGACGGATGTGCTCGGCGCACCGCTCGCGATCATCCACAAGCGCCGCGATCCGGACGTCCCCAATCAGGTGAAGATGTTCGAAGTCGTCGGTGAGGTCCAGGACCGCATCTGCGTCATCGTCGACGACATGGTCGACACCGGAGGCACGATCGCAACTGCGGCCGCAACGCTGAAGGAGAACGGCGCGAAGGAAGTTATCGTGACTGCGACGCACGGCATCTTCTCCGATCCCGCCCGCGACCGACTCCAGAATTCCGAGGCGATCACGCGCGTGGTCTGCATGGATACGCTGCCGATCGACGAGGACAAGATGTTCCCGAAGTTGACCGTGCTCCCGTCGGCGCCGATCATCGCCCGTGCGATCCGCGAGGTGTTCACCGAAGGCTCCGTCACCCGCCTTTTCGACTGATTCCACACGGATTTGGCGACCCGCCGAGGGCGCTGGCAGAATCCGGCCGTTCCTCGGCGAGGGTGTCCCACCGTCATCGACGCGGTTATCCGACCCGAGTGCGCTGATCCACCGGCCGGACGACCCAATACAGAGGAGCAACACCATGCAGGTTTCACTCGCCGCCGAAGCGCGTAGCGATTTCGGAAAGGGTGCCGCTCGTCGGTTGCGCCGCGATGGTCGCGTTCCCGCCGTTGTCTACGGACAGGGCACCACGCCGGTCCATGTGTCGGTCTCTGCGCACGAACTCGATGCGATCTTGAAGAACAAGGGTCTGGTCGTCGAACTCACCGGTGCGGGCAACGGCGCCAAGGTTGGAGTCCGCGACGTGCAGAAGGATGCTGTGAAGAACACCATCGAACACATCGACCTCGTCGTGCTCACCGCTGCCGAAGCCGCAGCGCGCGCGTAACTCGTTCTGCAACGACCCGGCACGCGAGTGTCGGGTCGTTTTGCTTCGCCGGGAGCCGCGACGAATGCGGCGATATGCTGAGGAATCATGACTGCTGCAGCGCCGTGGTTGATCGTCGGTCTGGGGAACCCCGGCCCGCAATACGAAACCACCCGTCACAACATCGGTGCACTCTGCGCCGATGTGTTGGCGGAGCGCATCAGCAGCAGGTTCTCGAAGAGCAGCAAACTCCGGGCAGATGTCGCCGAGGGTCGGTTCGGACACACGCGGGTCGTCGTCGCGAAACCGCACTCCTTCATGAACGAGTCCGGCGGTCCGACGAAGTCGCTCATCAACTACTACAAGGTGCCACTCGAACAAGTCGTTGTGCTTCACGACGAACTCGACATCGACTTCGCCACGCAGCGGTACAAACTCGGCGGTGGCGACAACGGCCACAACGGCCTGAAGAGCATCCGCTCGGCGCTCGGCAGTGGCGAGTTCCTGCGTGTTCGGCTCGGCATCGGCCGCCCACCCGGTCAGCAGGATCCTGCGGACTTCGTCCTCAGACCGTTCAGCGGTGCGGAGCGAAAAGCGCTTGCCGACTTCTTCGATCTCGCGGCAGACGGCATCGAGACGCTCGTCACGCAGGGTCTGCTCAAAGCACAGAACGACTTCAACTCCTGATGGCACACGATCGCGATCACGAACGCGCACACGCCATCGCCGTGGATGCGGGTTTGCTGCTGTTGCGCCTCCGGGAGGAGCAGGCACCCGACTTCGACGACGTCGATGCGACGAAAGCGTTCGCGAAACTCGCAGATCGCGCGAGTGACGACTACATCCTCGCTCGACTGCGCGAGGAGTTTCCGGACGACGCGATTCTCAGCGAGGAGACCGAGGACGACTTCCTGCGCCTCGAGGCGAATCGTGTGTGGATCGTCGATCCGGTGGACGGCACCTGGGAGTACTCCCATAACCGCAGCGACTTCGCCGTGCATGTCGCCCTGTGGGAACGGACGAAGGGGCTGACTGCGGGGACCGTCGCGGTTCCGGCCATGGGCGAGACCTGGTCAACGCATACGCAACGCACCGAGGCCGACCAGGTGGCACTCCCGACCGATCGCGACGTGCGCGTCGTCGTCAGTCGCACTCGACCGTTGCATGACCAGGAGCAATTCCGGCTCGACCTCGCGCATGCGCTCGCACCACTCGGTGTCCCCGGCGTCACCATCCTGCAGGTCGGATCCGTCGGCGCGAAGGTCGGCGAAGTGCTTGCAGGTCGTGCCGATGCGTACGTCAGCGAATCCGGGTTCTACGAGTGGGACGGTGCCGCACCCGCCGTCGCCGCACAGCACTACGGACTCCAGGTCTCGCACATTGACGGAACTCCGCACACGTACAACAACGAGAGTGTGCGGATGCGCAGCTACATCGCCACCCGCAGCTGGTTGGCGGAGCCGTTGCAGCAGGTGCTCGTGGCCCGGCACCGCGCACAGCAGTCGTAGGCTTGTGCCACACCCGGTCTCCGCTGGAGATCGGGCCTTCGTCGTGAGGTGAACGGGTGCAACTGCGCGCATTGCTGCAGATCATGGAGGCCGATCCGGCCTTCGCGGCCATGCGCGAACACGCGGCAGAGCAACTCCGTGTTGTCGCGCCAACTGCGGCCCAACCGCTTATCGCAGCAGCGCTTGCAGAAAGCCGTCCGGTGCTCGCCGTCACCGCGACGAACCGTGAAGCCGAGGATCTCGTTGCAGCACTGCAGTCACTCATGGACGACGCAGTAGTCGCGCAGTTCCCGTCGTGGGAGACGCTGCCGCATGAACGGCTCTCACCGGGGGCCGACATCGTCGGGCAGCGGCTGTCCGTTATCCGGCGCCTTGTGCACCCGGAGGACGGTCATCCCGTCAACGTCGTCGTCGCACCCGTTCGCGCGATCCTGCAACCACTGGTCACGAAACTCGCTGAACTCCAGCCCGTCCACCTGAAGGCGAAGGACGAAGCGAACTTCGATGACATCATCCGCCGGCTCGCCGACGCCGGATATGCGCGGGTGGACATTGTCGAGAAGCGCGGGCAGTTCGCGGTGCGAGGCGGACTCATCGACGTCTTTCCGCCGACCGAGGAACATCCGCTCCGCATCGAGTTCTGGGGCGACGAGGTCGACGAAGTCCGCTACTTCGCGGTCGCGGATCAACGATCGCTCGGTGCGGCCGAAGAAGGTCTGTACGCGAGCCCCTGCCGCGAACTCCTCCTCACCGATGCAGTCCGTGCGCGTGCCCGACAGCTGATCGACACCTATCCGCATATTGCAGACGTGCTTGAGAAGTGCGCCGAAGGCATCTATGTCGAGGGAATGGAATCACTCTCACCGGTCCTTGCCGATGGACTCGAAACCTTCATCGACATGCTGCCGGCGAATGCGCTCATCCTCATGTGTGACCCGGAGCGCATCCGATCCCGCGCACACGACCTGGTTGCGACGAGCGCGGAGTTCCTGGAAGCGAGCTGGCATAACGCCGCCGTCGGGAACGCGACACCGATCGACCTGGGTGGTGCGAGCTACCGCGATCTCACCGATCTGCGCGCGATCGCTGATGCACGGCAACTGCGGTGGTGGCAGATCACGCCGTTTGCGATCGAGCCGGCCGACGATCCCGACGACGTCCGTCTTGCCGGCCAGACGGACGCTTCTTGGGACGTCGGAAATGAATCGATCGACACCGTCGCCCTCGACGCACGCGCGATCGAGCCGTATCGCGGCGACGGCGAGAAGGCGGCGGCGGACATCCGAGCCTCGCTCGCGCTCGGGCAGCGCGTGGTCGTCGTCGCGGAAGGCCACGGCTCGGCGCAGCGGCTCGCCGAAACCTTCGGCAACGCCGATCTCCCTGCTGCACTGCGAAAGCAGCTCGCACCGAAACCCGAACCCGGCGTCATCGACGTTGTCACCGGCCAACTCGCACACGGCTTCGTCGACGCAACTGCCCGGGTCGTCGTCATCACCGAGCAGGACATCGTCCGCCGCACCGGCTCCACTGCCGACATGCGCAAGATGCCGTCGCGACGCAAGCGCATCATCGACCCGCTCACGCTCAAACCCGGCGACTTCGTCGTGCACGAGCAGCACGGTGTCGGCAAGTACATCGAGATGACGCAGCGCACAGTCGGCGGCGCAACCCGCGAATACATCGTGCTCGAATACGCGAGCAGCAAGAAGGGACAACCCGGCGACCGGCTGTACGTGCCGACCGACCAGCTCGACCTCATCACGCGGTACGTCGGTGGTGAGCTGCCGAGCGTGCACCGTCTCGGCGGCGGCGACTGGGCCGAGACGAAGTCGAAGGCGCGCAAAGCCGTCCGACAGATCGCGAACGAACTCGTGCGCCTCTACGCAGCCCGCCAAGCAGCACAGGGTTTCGCGTTCTCGCCCGACACGGTCTGGCAGCGCGAACTTGAGGACGCCTTCCCGTATCCGGAGACGCCGGACCAGCTGCAGGTGATCGACGAGGTCAAGCGCGACATGGAGAAGCCGATGCCGATGGACCGCGTCATCTGCGGTGACGTCGGATACGGCAAGACCGAGATCGCAGTTCGCGCTGTCTTCAAGGCAGTGCAGGACGGCAAGCAAGTGGCGGTGCTCGTCCCCACCACACTGCTCGTGCAGCAGCACATGAACACTTTCACCGAGCGGTATGCGCAGTTCCCGATTACGGTGGCAGCACTTTCACGCTTCGAAACCGATGCCGAGGCGAAGCAGGTAATCACGGGTCTCGCAGACGGCAGCATCGATGTCGTCATCGGCACACATCGTCTGTTCAGCAAGGAAGTCCGGTTCAAGGATCTCGGCCTGATCGTCGTGGACGAGGAGCAACGCTTCGGGGTCGAGCACAAGGAACACCTGAAGGCGTTGCGCACGAACGTCGACGTCCTCACCATGACCGCCACCCCGATTCCGCGCACCCTCGAGATGTCGTTGACGGGCATCCGCGAGATGAGCACGATCACCACGCCACCCGAGGAACGGCACCCGATCCTCACGTTCGTCGGACCTGCGGACTCCAAGCAGATCGCCGCCGCGATCCGGCGCGAACTGCTGCGCGAGGGCCAGGTCTTCTATGTGCACAATCGCGTCGAATCCATCCAGCGCACTGCGAGCAAACTCATGGAACTCGTTCCCGAGGCGCGCATCGTGGTGGCGCATGGACAGATGAATGAACACCTACTCGAACAGGTGATCGTCGACTTCTGGGAACGGAAGTTCGATGTGCTGGTGGCAACAACGATCATCGAATCGGGTTTGAACATCCCCAATGCGAACACGTTGATCGTCGATCGCGCGGATGCCTTCGGCCTGTCGCAGTTGCACCAACTCCGGGGTCGCGTCGGCCGGGGTCGTGAACGCGCCTATGCGTACTTCCTGTACCCGCCGGAGAAGCCGCTGACCGAAACGGCGTACGACCGACTCGCAACCATCGCGCAGCACACCGACCTCGGTGCCGGTATGCAAGTCGCGTTGAAAGACCTCGAGATCCGCGGTGCGGGCAATCTCCTCGGCGGCGAGCAGTCGGGACACATCGCCGACGTCGGCTTCGACCTCTACGTCCGACTCGTCGGCGAAGCGCTCGCGGATTTCAAGGGCACCGGCGACGACGAACCCATCGACGTGAAGGTGGAACTGCCGGTCGACGCGCACCTGCCCCATGCCTACATTCCCGCCGAACGCCTCCGCCTCGACATCTACAAGCGTCTCGCCGACGCGCACGACGATGCCGGCATCGATGCGATGCGCGAGGAAATCGAGGACCGCTACGGCCCGCTGCCGAAGCCGGTCGAAACCCTGCTCGCCGTGGCGAGGCTCCGTGCCGACGCCCGTGCGGCCGGGCTCAACGAAATCGTGCTCGTCGGCTCCAACGTCCGCTTCGCCCCGGTGGACCTCGCGGAATCCGCGTCCCTGCGCCTCGGCCGGCTGTATCCGCGGAGCACGGTCAAGCCGGCGACCCGTACGATTCTCATACCGCGTCCGCAAGCGGCCACCATCGGTGGTGACGCCCCGCGCGATGTGGAACTCCTGAACTGGGTCCGGGAGGTCATCACGACGCTCCGGTCCCCGATTGCTACGAATGTGAGTGGATGATGCGTCGCGGACTCGCCGCCCTGCTTGGAGCTGTACTCCTCGTGACTACCGGTTGCGCCCTGACCGATCGTGCCGGTGCCGCGGTGATCATCGACGGCCAGCGGTACACGAGTCAGCAACTCGCGAACGACTTCCGCGCACTCGACGAAGCACTCGGTGATCAGCAGAAGCCCGGCACCATGGATCAGGTAAACCGCGCGATCATCTCCATCCTCATCTCGAAGGCGATCATGGAGAAGGCGAGCAAGGAGACCGGCGTCGCCATCAACCAGGATGCGATCGCCACACTGCGCGAGCAGCTCATCATGCAGACCGGCGGTGAGAAGGAGTTTGCGGCGTTCGCAGCGACGAAGGGCGTGCCGCCGACCATGATCGACGACGTCCTCGCGAACACCGTGTTCACCAACGACCTCGGCGCCAAGCTCGTGGGCGGGACGAACACCGATGCCCAGGTGCAGGCGGCGAACGAATACTTCCTCGGCCTCGCGAAGACGATGAACGTGGAAGTGGCACCGCGCTACGGCAAGTGGGATCCGTCGCAGATGCTCGCGGATCTGCCGGTGAACGACCTGTCAGTCGCTGCCGCGCAGTAACGCATGACCGGCAGTGAAGTCCTTCGCCTGCTCGAGGTGATGCACGCACTCCGTTCACCCGGTGGTTGCCCCTGGGATGCCGAGCAGACGCATGCCTCGCTCGTGCAGTACCTCATCGAAGAGACGTACGAAACCGTCGACGCCATCGATGCGAACGATCGCGATGCACTCATCGAAGAACTGGGCGACGTCCTGTTGCAGGTCGTGTTCCAGTCGCGCATCGGTGAAGAGGCGGAACAGCCGTGGAGCATTGACGACGTTGCACGCGGCATCGCCGACAAACTCATCCGCCGGCACCCGCATGTATTCGGCGACACCAAGGCCGACTCATCGGCGGCCGTCGAAGCCAATTGGCAAGCGCTGAAGAACGCGGAGAAGTCGCGGACGTCCGTCGTCGATGGCGTCCCCGTATCCATGCCGCCGCTCATCCAGGCAACGAAACTCATGCGCCGCGCAGGACATGGTGACGTCGACCATGCAACGGCCGAGGCCGAGGCGCGCGCTGCGGCTGAAGACTTGATCGCGAAGTCCGACGGCCATGTCGGACGCGCACTGCTTGCGCTCGTGGAGATCGCCCACGAGACCGGCGCCGACGCCGACGCCGAGTTCCGTGATGCCGTTCGTCAACTGCGTGCGACGCTCGAAACCCGCGGCTGAGTCGGACCGCCTCAGCAGCCTCTCGGTTTCGGCCGTACTTTGCAGATCCGCGCCAATTTGCTCTTGAGTGCAGCGATCTGTGCTTCATAGTCCGCGAGGGCTGAGCGTGCATCTTCCAGATCGGAGTTCAAGCGGTCGATGTCGTTGCTCAGGTCCGCGATGGTCGCCTGGAGTGATGAAAGCCGCAATGCATCGCGATCATCGAGCGTGCAGATCTCCTCGGCGTACAACTGCCGCACGAGTCGGCGATCGAAGGCGGTGATGGCGCTGTGCGGCTGTGCTGCCGAATCCTTGACCGCGCTGTCGACTGCACTGCTGCTGGAGATGAAGCCCAGTCCGAGCGCGTTGCCGATCGCGGACAATGCGAAATCCAGGAACGCATCCGCGGCGGGATTCGGCTTGCCGGTGAACTGGACATAGGCGTTCGTGATGTCTTTGCGGTCCGACTTCCAGCTGTAGTTGTACGAGTAGCTGAACCGTGCGGCGTCGTTCGTTCCCGTCCAGCCGACGACGATGCCGGCCGAAGCGTTGCGGACCTGTTGGAACGTGATGGTGCTCAGCGCTTTGTCCCATTCATCGAAGGCAAGCTGAATCGCGTCGAGCTGTGATGTGGTGAAGGGATGGGTCACCGCGTGCCCATCGACCGTGGGGTCGGTCGCAGTCCAGGTGACGGTTCGGGCGACGGCGCCGCCAAGCCCGCCCCAGCTTGCGCCGTAGTAGCCCCGATCGAAGGTCTTGTCGAGGTCCACGGGTGCGCAGGTGGCGCTGACGGTGTCGGCGGCGACCGGTCCAGCGCTGCCGAGGACGAGGAGTGCTGCGGTCATGAGGATCAGGAGTCGTCGCATGCGAGGATCCTCATGGCAGCGCTCCCACGGTGCAACGTTTCCTGCGGCGTTTTCGACACTTGTGTCCGCCATCCGGACAGTCGGCGACGGCCCGAACTCGACACACATACCCTCCCGCCCACGGTCACGAGTACCAGCACGAAGCCCCGGCTCGCTGGTCGGCAACCCTCCTCCGCGGCGGGGTGCTCCGGGTGAGGACCAGACCGATGGCGCCCGCCATCGGTAAGCGCGAGTGGAACACCCTCCTCTTGCATCACCGAAGGAACACGCACATGTCCAACTCCGATTGGTCTTTCGAGACCCGGCAGATCCACGCCGGGCAGACGCCCGATCCGACCACCGGTGCCCGCGCACTGCCGCTCTACCAGACGACGTCGTACCAGTTCCGTGACACCGACCACGCTGCTGCGCTGTTCGGTCTGTCGGAACTCGGCAACATCTACACGCGCTTGATGAATCCGACGCAGGACGCCGTCGAACAACGGCTTGCAGCACTCGAGGGCGGCGTGGCCGCGCTGCTCGTGTCATCGGGTTCCGCCGCGACGACGTTCGCCATCCTCAACGTGGCGCGCGCTGGTGATCACATCGTGTCGAGCCCGAGCCTGTACGGCGGCACGTACAACCTCTTCAGCCAGACGCTGTCGAAGCTCGGCGTGGAGGTGACCTTCGTTGAGCATCCGGGTGATCCGGAGTCGTGGCGCAAGGCGGCTAAGCCGAACACGAAGGCGTTCTTCGGCGAAACGATTGCGAACCCGCGCAACGATTTGCTCGACATCGCTGCGGTGGCGAAGGTCGCGCACGACGTTGGCGTTCCGCTCATCGTCGACAACACCGTTGCGACGCCGTTCGTGATCCGTCCGATCGAACACGGCGCGGATGTTGTAGTGCATTCCGCGACGAAGTTTCTCGCCGGTCACGGCAACTCGATCGTCGGCGCGATCGTTGACTCCGGCAACTTCGACTACGCGAAGTACCCCGAACGCTTCCCGAACTTCAACGAGCCCGATCCGTCGTATGGCGGCATCCAGTACGCGGCTGCACTCGGTGTCGGTTCCGCGTTCGGTGCGAATCTCTCCTACATCTTCCGCATCCGCCTCACGTTGCTCCGCGACATCGGTGCTGCCGTGAGTCCGTTCAATGCGTGGCTACTGGCACTCGGTCTCGAGACATTGAGCCTGCGCATGGAACGCCACCTCGAGAATGCGCGGAAGGTTGCCGACTTCCTGGCGACCCATCCGGATGTTGCGAACGTCTACTACTCGACGTTGCCGTCGTCGCCGTGGCATGCGCTGCAGCAAAAGTACGCGCCGAAGGGTTCTGGGTCGGTGCTCGGATTCGAACTCAAGGGCGGCGTGGAAGCAGGTCGCAAGTTCATCAACGCATTGCAGTTGCACTCGCATGTTGCGAACATCGGCGACGTCCGCTCACTCGCAATCCATCCGGCATCCACCACGCACTCGCAGCTCAATCCCGACGAGCAGCTCTCCGCAGGTGTCACACCGGGGCTGATCCGACTGAGTGTCGGGCTTGAACACATCGACGACATCGTTGCCGACCTCAAGATCGGTTTCGCAGCGGCGAAGGCCTAGGACAGAATCAACCCCATGCACACCGAAGGGCATGTGCCGTCACCGAATCGCGTGTTCACGCCACCTGTGACTCCGGAACTTCCGGTCACGGGTGCGTGGCGCGACGGCGACGACCCCGGCGAACGCAGGTTCATCGGCATCGGTGATCTGCAACTCGAGTCCGGCGAGGTTCTGCCCAACGTCACCGTTGCGTACCAGACCTGGGGCACGCTCAACGCGGACAAGTCCAACGCCGTGCTCATCAACCATGCGCTCACCGGCTGGTCCGATGTGCCGTCGTGGTGGCCGTCGATGGTCGGTCCCGGCATGCCGTTCGACACTGACCGCTACTTCGTCGTGTGTCCGAACGTCATCGGCGGCTGTCAGGGTTCAACGGGTCCATCGTCGATTGCGCCCGACGGCAGGCCATGGGGCAGTCGTTTCCCTCGGCTGACGGCGCGCGATCAGGTTGCTGCAGAAGTGGCGTTCTCCGACGCGCTCGGCATTGATCGTTATGTGCTGTCGGTCGGTCCGTCGCTTGGTGGCATGCGCGCGCTCGAGTGGTCGGTGATGCATCCGGATCGTGTGGGTGCCGTGTGTGTGATCGGTTCCGGTTGTGCTGCGACTGGTGACCAGATCGGTACGGCGTCGATTCAGATCCGCGCGATCAAGACCGATCCGCACTTCTGTGGTGGCGATTACTACGAAGATCCAATCGGTCCGGTGGAAGGTCTCGGCATCGCGCGCCGCATCGCCCACCTCACGTACCGCACCGACTACGAAATGGACATGCGCTTCGGCCATGGGCTGCAGCCCGACAGCTCCGGCCGTTGGTCGGTGGAGTCATACCTCGATCACCAGGCCGCGAAGCTGGCGAAGCGGTTCGACGCCAACACCTATTTGATTCTCGTTGATGTGATGAACTCGCATGACATCGGGCGCGGTCGCGGTGGTGTTGAGGCAGTGCTGCAGAGCATTTCGGTGCCGATCCAGCCGGTCGCGATCGACACCGACCGCTTGTTCCCGCCGAGTCTGCAACAGCAGATCTCCGACCTCGCGCCGAATGCCCAAGAACTCATAACGTTGCATTCGCCTTTCGGCCACGACGGCTTCCTCATTGAAGTCGAGGGTGTTGGCAATGCAGTGCGGCACAGTCTGAAACTCGGCGAAGCTCGCAAGTAGCGCAAAGCGAAACGGAGACGCAGTAGCGTCTCCGTTTCGTTGATGCTGATTGCATCAGGAACTGATGATGCAGCCCCCTGCGCCGCTGTTGGCTCTGTTGCTCCACTCGGCCTGCAGTCGCCACGCATTCGCGTTGTTGGTGAAGGTCGTGTTGCCCAGCGAGAAGTCCCATGCACACTTGTCACCGTTCTCGTAGCCTGCAGCGTCGTACCAGGCATTGAGTTGCGGGTCGGTGAGCATCTCCGCCAATTCGTGTGCGGAAACGTTGCCGATGGCGTGCGTCGGCTGCGTCCAACCGGCGGGGAGGTTGCCGGGTGTACAGCCGCCATCGCCGGTGAGATCGAAGAAGAACGCGAACTTGAACGTCTTGCTGACACCGTTTTGCTTCACAGTGGCGGCGGAGTGCCACGCGCAATAGCCGGCAGCGCGACGCGGCAGATCCGTGTACACCGGGTAATAGCCGTTTTCGTCCAGTTTCGTGAAGCCGACCTTCGCGAGAACTTCATTGGCCACCGCGCTCGTACTCGAAGAGGCCCGAGAGGAGTCGCTGTAAGACGTACCCCAATTCGTCACCTTTGTGACACCTTTGCCTGAGCTGTCGGTGTACTCGGTCGACGTGTTCGCGTAACCGGAACCGCTGTACCCCTCATAGAACGCCTTCATGCCGGTCTGCTTATCGCCAACCCAGGTGGGGCTGGTCCAGGACTTGCCCCAGTAGATCGGTGACACAGTCACTGCATTGCTCATCACCATTCCGCCGTGGTTCGTAAGCGGACCATTGCCGAGTGGCGCAGTGTTGAGACGGCCGCCTTGCGGCTCATGTATCGGAAACAGGATTGGCGTCTTGACGTCCACGACGTCAGGAAGGCCGCCAGTCGGCGCTGCGGAGACAGGGTTGATGATGGCGACGGCCAGCAGGCCCACCGCGGCAAGGAGAGAGATTCGCTTGGACATAGGAATGGAGGATAGGTCTGATTCCGGGCCCTCGCCTCGGATGTTCGGATTGCCCCGTGTCGGCTGCCCAGCCATCACGGCCACCCCAGCGCCTCGGTGCACCGAGTGACCTCGCTCACCAAGACGATCCCGAAACACCCCAAATCACCCCAAACAAACCCTCAACAATCCGTTGAGACTTGGGCGTGTCCGTACCCGATTCGTTATCCTGAGCGGGCACAATTCCCTCGTGACTTCCCCGGTGCACGCACGCTCCCAAGCGCGCCCTCAGCGCCGGCACGGCCGCAGGCCATCATGTGACCTACGTCACATAAATCGACTGCCAGAAACCCGTCACCCCCGTTGTTATCTGTATGAAGGCCTCCGAGACGTCGGAGAACACAGCCTTCGCTCGAGCAAGGAAATCGCTGCCATGACGCAGAAGCCGCAGAACGAGGCGTTCGACGCCATCGTTGCGCCGCTTGCTGCCGAGCGCGCCTCCGAATGGTCCATGAACGGGTTCGGCGACCTGTACGTCTCCGAGCGCGACCGCCTCGTTGAGTTGGCCACCCGCTACACCAAGGACCGCAGCGAAGCCGAAGACATCGTCCAGGACGCATTCCTCAAGTGCGCCATGGCTGCTCCGGACCTCGCGAACCGCGACCACGCCGTCGCCTACCTCACGCGTACGGTGGTCAACACCTCGCTCAATGTGGTGAAGGCTGGCGCTCGCCGCGCCACCCCCGTCGAGGACTTCACCAACGTGGACCTCGACTCCCGCGAGATCGACGCTTGGAACCCGGCCGCAGACGAAGCCGTGATGGCAGCTGCCGACACCGCGCTCGTCACCGAAGCCCTTTCGCGCCTGACCGATGCCCAGCGCACCGCCCTCCTCATGACCGCCTCCGGCGACTTCACGACGAAGCAGGTTGCCGACGCACTCGGTGTCTCGGAGCAGCAGGTCTACACGCACGTATCGCGTGCCCGTGCCGCGCTGCGTCGTGCACTCGAATCGATTGTCGTCGACGCCGAAACCGGCATGACGGCTGCGGACCAACTGAGCCACGTGGTCACGAAGGCGAAGAAGAATGCGAAGCAGGTCGGTCAGACTGTTGCTGCGATCTTCCTTGTGATGGCAGTCGGCCTCGGCTTCTGGAACTTCAACTCCGCTCCGACGCTGCAGCAGGTCACGAAGGGTCTCACCGACTCCTCGATCAACGCACCGAAGACCGTGACCGTTCCGAAGACCACTGAGAAGAAGGTCAAGGCAGTCGTTGCCGCAACTGCGAAGTCCGCCGGAACGACGAAGCCTGCGACCGCAGTGCAGATCGGCGCCCTGCGTTCAGGTGTGCTCAAGGCACCGGCCTCGCTTCCGGGCACTGATGCCAATGGTTTGCCGGTCGGTTTCCAGGTGTTCGACGGCCTCGGCAACGCTGGCGATGCAACTGTGAGCACCGAATCGAATGAGATCACCATGACCGGTGAAATCGTGACGACATCGGACTTCATCACGGTCCGCAATGGCGTGAACGTCATGCTGCACCAGACGCTCGTCTGGAAGGCAGGCCAGCTCGGCTACACGGTGAGCCCCATGGTGCGCGTGAACGGCGCCTGGGTCGATCTCCCGATTGCGGCCCAGGGCAGCGAGCGTCAGACGCTCCCCAACGGTGATGTCGTCATCACCACCCACATGCTCATCGACACCACCACGGCGTCGATGTCGATCGCCGGTCCGGG
>CAXBQV010000042.1:0-14037 GCA_963978265.1 uncultured bacterium
AAGACATGCGCATAGTGCGCGGTTTCGTTCAGGAACAGATCCTGCACCACGACGCATTCCATGGCAGCGAGGCCGGCCGCGACATGCTGGGTGTCGGGATCGGACTGCAAAATGTCTTCGCCCTGGATGTAGATGCCCTTGAACACGCCGTCGACCGCGGCATCCAGCATGTTGGGAATGCGCAAGCCCGGCTCGTTGTCGAGCGGCACGTTCCATAGCGCGCCGAACATGTCGCGCGTGGCGTCGTCCGACACGTGGCGATAGCCGGAGAACTCGTGCGGGAACGAGCCCATGTCGCAGGAGCCCTGCACGTTGTTCTGTCCGCGCAGCGGGTTCACGCCGACGCCGTCCCGGCCGATGTTGCCGGTGGCCATGGCGAGATTCGCCATGCCCATCACCATCGTCGAGCCCTGGCTGTGCTCGGTGACACCGAGGCCGTAGTAGATGGCCCCGTTGGCGGCATTGGCGTAGAGACGCGCAGCGCCGCGAACCTCGGCGGCCGGCACGCCGGTGTGGGCCTCCATGGCCTCGGGGCTGTTCTCGGGAAGCGACACGAACTCGCACCACGCGGCGAACTCGGCAGGGTCGCAGCGGTCGCCGACAAACGTGTTGTTGACCAGACCCTCGGTGACGATGACATGAGCGAGCGAGGTGATGACCGCCACGTTGGTGCCCGGACGCAACTGGAGGTGGTGTGCGGCATCGATGTGTGCGGTCTTCACCAACTCGATTCGGCGTGGGTCGACAACCACGAGTTGGGCGCCTTCACGCAAGCGCTTCTTCAGACGCGAGGCGAACACCGGGTGGGCGTCGGTGGGGTTGGCGCCGATGAGGAGGATGACGTCGGCGAACTCGACCGACTTGAAGTCTTGTGTTCCCGCCGACGTGCCGAAGGCACGCGACAGACCGAAGCCCGTGGGCGAGTGGCACACACGTGCGCAGGTGTCGACGTTGTTGTTGCCGAACGCAGAGCGGATGAGCTTCTGCATGACGAACACTTCTTCGTTCGTGCAACGCGACGACGTGATGCCGCCAATGCTGTTCTTTCCGTACTTCGCCTGTGTTTCTTTCAGGCGCTGCGCCGCGTAGGCGATCGCTTCATCCCACGAGACCTTGCGCCAGTCGTCGTCGATGCTGTCGCGCACCATCGGTTCAAGCTGGCGGTCCTTGTGCGTTGCATAACCCCACGCAAAGCGACCCTTGACGCATGAGTGGCCTTCATTGGCGCCACCCTTCTTGGATGGCACCATGCGGACGAGATCATCGCCGCGAAGTTCTGCACGGAATGAACAGCCAACGCCGCAGTACGCACACGTGGTCTCCACGGAGCGCGTCGGTGTGCCGATTTCGTAGGTGGCCTTCTCCTGCAGGGTTGCGGTGGGGCAGGCCTGCACGCAGGCACCACAGGAGACGCACTCGCTGCTGAAGAAGTCGGTGCCACCGGCGCTGACGCGTGAACCGAAGCCGCGACCTTCCATCGTGAGCGCAAACGTGCCCTGGATCTCGCCGCATGCGCGGATGCAGCGCGAGCAGGCGATGCACTTGCTGGAGTCGTAGGTGAAGTACGGATTGCTCTCGTCCTTGTCGGCGCCGAGATGGTTTTCGCCGTCGAAGCCGTAGCGCACTTCGCGTAGGCCGACGACGCCGGCCATGTCCTGCAATTCGCAGTCGCCGTTTGCGGCACAGGTGAGGCAGTCGAGCGGGTGGTCGGAGATGTAGAGCTCCATCACGTCCTTGCGGAGTTTCGCAAGCCTCGGCGTCTGCGTCTCGACCTTCATTCCCGGTTCGCACAAGGTCGTGCAGGACGCGGGAGTGCCTTTACGCCCATCGATCTCGACGAGGCACATACGGCAGGAGCCGAACGCATCGAGCGAGTCCGTCGCGCACAACTTCGGGATGTTGTTCCCGGTCTCGGCCGCAGCGCGCATGATCGAGGTGCCGGCGGGGACCGTCACCTCGCGGCCGTCGATGGTGAGCGACACCTTCTCCGGCGAGGAAACGGCGGGCGTGCCCAAGTCGGGTTCGAACAATGCGGTCATCACAGCACCTCGAAGTTCTTCAAAGCCGAGCGCACGGGGAGTGGCGTCAACCCACCCAGCGCGCACAGGGAGCCGTCGGTCATCAGGGTACAGAGGTCGTTGAGCAGAGCAAGGTTCTGCTCGCGATCCTTACCTTCGATTATCCGGTCGATGGTCTCGACACCCCGGGTGGAGCCGATCCGGCACGGGGTGCACTTGCCGCAGGATTCGATGGCGCAGAACTCCATGGCGAACCGCGCCTGCTGGAGCATGTCCACGCCGTCGTCGAACACAACGATGCCGCCATGTCCGAGCATGCCTCCGGCCAAGAGCATCGCCTCGTAGTCGGTGACGACATCGAGCTGCTTGGCGTTGAAGTACGCACCGAGCGGTCCGCCGACCTGTACCGCATGCACGGGTCGGCCACTGCGGGTGCCGCCACCGAAGTCTTCGACGAGTTCACGGAGCGGAACACCGAACGGCATCTCGAGGATTCCACCCTGCTTGATGTTGCCGGCGAGCTGGAACACCTGTGTTCCGCGTGAACGATCCACACCGCGGGCCTGGTAGGCGGCAGCACCGTCGGCAAGCACCATCGGCACCGACGCGAGGGTGAGGACGTTGTTGATCACCGTCGGCTTGCCGAACAGTCCCTTGATCGCGGGGAGCGGTGGCTTCGCGCGCACCATGCCGCGCTTGCCCTCGATGCTCTCGAGCATCGACGTCTCCTCACCGCACACATAGGAACCTGCGCCGACGCGGATCTCGATGTCGAACGCGCGTCCGCTTCCCCGGATATCGTCGCCGAGGAATCCGGCAGCGCGCGCAGTGTCTATTGCGGACTGCATGGTGGAAATGGCCGCCGGGTACTCGGATCGGATGTAGATGTAGCCGTAACCGGCACCGACGCCCAAGGCTGCGATCGTCATACCTTCGATGAGGGTGAAGGGGTCACCCTCCATGAGCATCCGGTCGGCGAATGTGCCGGAGTCGCCTTCGTCGGCGTTGCAGCAGATGTACTTCTGCGTCGACTCAGCGGCGAGCACGGTCTTCCACTTGAGCCCGGCGGGGAATCCGGCACCTCCACGTCCGCGAAGTCCTGATGCGAGCACTTCCTCAACGATTGCAATGCTCTCCATGCCGAGTGCGCGCGTGAGTCCGACATAGCCGCCATGTGCGCGGAAGTCATCGAGCGAATGCGGATCGACGACGCCGACGCGGGCGAACGTGACCCGATCCTGTGCAACGAACCACGGGTGCGTCTCGATATCGCCGAGCTTGAGCGGGTGGTCGCCGCCATTGAGGAAGTCGGCTTTCACAAGTGCATCGACAGCGGATGCACTCACCGGTCCGTATGCGACGCGGCCCTGCGGAGTGTCGACCTCGACGAGCGGCTCCAGCCAGAGGAGCCCGCGGGAACCATTCCGCACGAGTTCGACGCCGGGCAGCGCGGCAATCCTTGCTGCCACATCTTCGGCACCGACAGCACGGGCGGCGGAATCGGCAGGAACGTAGACCTTCATGTCACGGCCTCCGTCGCGTCGGTTGTGGTGCAGCGGCCCTTGACGGCGCCATCCACTTCCAGCACCGGGCCGAGTGCACAGATGCCGAGGCAGTAGACCGCTTCGACCGACACATCGTCGGTGTGCGAGCCGACCGGATGTCCGGCCGCCGCGAGCGCTGACTCCAAGTCGCGGGCGCCGACCGCCTGGCAGGCCTCCGCGCGGCAGACGCGGATCTGCTTCTTGGCCGGCGGCGCCGTACGCAGCTCGTGGTAGAAGGTGAGCACGCCATGCACGTCTGCACGTGACACATTGCAGATGTCGGCTACGAGTTGGACCCCGTCGGAGTGGACGTAGCCGTAGCGTGTCTGCAGCGACTGCAGTGCCACGAGCACTTTGGACGGGTCCGATGTGTATTCGCGCAGCGCGACGCGCGCGCCGTCGGCGGACCAGGCTTCCATCTCGCGCCTTTCATGGGGTCGACCGCCCCCGAGTGCGAACACTACGAGGGCGGTCGGTGGTTAGAACAGGCCGACGACTTTGCCGTCGACGAGATCGATCTTCTCGGCGGACGGCACCTTCGGCAGGCCGGGCATCGTCATGATGTCCCCGCAGACCATCACGATAAATTCAGCACCCGCCGACAACCGGACTTCGCGGATGTCCAACGAGTGGCCGGTGGGCGCTCCGCGCAACTTGGCGTCGGTCGAGAACGAGTACTGCGTCTTCGCAACACAGACGGGGAAGTAGCCGTAGCCGGCGTCCTGCAGGTCGGCGATCTGCTTGCGAACCTTGCTGTCGGCAGTGACCTCGGTCGCGCCGTAGATCTTCGTAGCGATCGCCGTCATCTTGTCCCACAGCGACATGTTGTCGTCGTAGACGAATTTCATCTCCGTCGGCTGCTCGCAGATCTCCACGACCTTCTGTGCGAGTTCCGCAGCACCTGCACCGCCTTCGGCCCAGTGGTTCGCGAGCACGATCTCGGCGCCGAGTGCCGCCACCTTCTCCTTCAACAGCGCAATCTCGGCGTCGGTATCCGAACTGAACTTGTTGATCGAGACGACACAGCGCACCCCGTAGTGCTGCTGCACGTTGTTGACGTGGCGTTCGAGGTTCACGATGCCCTTCTCGAGGGCGTCGAGGTTCTCGGTGGTGATCGTCGCGAGGTCTGCACCACCGTGGTACTTCAGTGCACGAATCGTCGCGACGAGAACTGCGGCTGAAGGGCGCAGGCCGGACTTGCGGCACTTGATGTCGATGAACTTCTCGGCACCGAGATCTGCGCCGAAACCGGCTTCGGTCACGACGTAGTCGGCCAGCTTCAGTGCCGACTTGGTGGCGATCACCGTGTTGCAACCGTGGGCGATGTTCGCGAACGGACCGCCGTGCACGAAGGCCGGTGTGTGTTCGAGGGTCTGCACGAGGTTCGGCTGGATTGCATCCTTGAGCAGCACGGTCATGGCGCCGTGCGCGTTCAGTTCGCTCGCGAGCACCGGCTTCTGGTCGCGCGTATAGCCGATAACAATGCGACCGAGTCGTTCCTTCAGATCGTCGAGCGAGGTGGCGAGACAGAAGATCGCCATGACTTCCGACGCCACGACGATGTCGAAGCCACCTTCGCGCGGGTAGCCATTGCCGGGGCCACCGAGTGACAGCACGACATCGCGCAGCGCGCGGTCGTTCATGTCCACGACTCGCTTCCACGCCACGCGACGGACGTCGATTCCCAGTGCGTTGCCGTGGTGGATGTGGTTGTCGATCATCGCCGACAGCAGGTTGTGGGCGAGCGCGATCGCACTGAAGTCACCGGTGAAGTGCAGGTTGATGTCCTCCATCGGGACCACCTGTGCGTGACCACCACCTGCGGCACCGCCCTTCATGCCGAAGACCGGGCCGAGCGAAGGTTCGCGCAGGCAGATCATGGCGTTCTTGCCGATCTTGCGCAGACCGTCTCCGAGGCCGACAGTGGTAGTCGTCTTGCCTTCGCCTGCCGGCGTCGGGCTGATGGCAGTCACGAGGATCAACTTGCCGTCCTTGCGCGACTTCTGGGCGTCGAGCCATTCCAGCGAGATCTTCGCCTTGTAGTGCCCGAACGGCTCGAGTGCCGAGTCGGGAATGCCGAGTGCTGCACTGATCGTGCCGATCGGCTCCATCGTTGCGGCTTGGGCGATCTCGATATCTGATGCCACGTCTTTCCCTTTCCCTTGTAACCCTGGTTATCGCGAGCGGATCGCGCTGGCGATGGCCGGCAGGACTTCGTGCAGGTCACCAATCACGGCGTAGTCGGCGTGCGCCATGATCGGTGCCTCGGGATCGGTGTTGATCGCGAGGATGGTCTTCGACTTCTTGCAGCCGGCAATGTGCTGGGTCGCACCCGAGATACCGGACGCGATGTAGAGATCCGGTGCCACCTTCGTGCCGGTCTGCCCGACCTGCTCCGAGTGAGGGCGCCAGCCGTTGCTGGTGACGACGCGCGAACATCCGAGTGCCGCCTTGAGCAGGCCGGCGAGATCCTCAAGTGGACCCCAGTTCTCCGCCGCTCCGACACCGCGACCGCCGGAAACGATGATCTTCGCCTCGGCGAGCGAGACACCGCTGGCGGTGCCCGCGACGCGATCGACGATGCGCACGGCGACGTCGGCGTCGGTGAGTGCCGGCGTGAAGGTCTGGACGGAGCAACTCGTCGGCGCTGATTCGGCAGCCACCGTGAACGGGGGGACCGATGCAACGAGCACATTGCTGCAGTGGATACGTGCCTCCTCAAGCATGTTTCCACCCCAGCGCGAGCGAGTGACGTGTGCCGGCGAGCCAAGCGAGATCTCGATGCACTCCGCTGCGAACGGCTCGTCGAGCATTGCGGCAGTGTGTGCAAGCACTTCGTTGCCACGTGCACCGGAGGTGGTGAGTACCGCCTTCGGTGACTTCGTCTTCGCAAGTTCGGCAAGTGCGCGCCCAGTTGCCTGCGGCGTGTAGTCCTTCAGTCCGTCGTGTGTTGCGACGTAGGCGACCGAGACGCCGTACTCGCCGAGTGATGCAGCGACGGCCTCGCCGTCGGCTCCTGCAACGAATGCGTGTACTTCGCCGTCGAGCTTCTTTGCGAAGGTGAGCGCCTGCACTGAGGGTTCGTCGAGCGTGCCGCGATCATGGTCTACGTAAACGAGGATCATCCGAGAACTCCGATCTCTTCCATCATGGCAACCGCTGCGGGTGCACCCGATGCGCCCTCGCCCAGCACCTTGGCGCCGGTCTTCTGGTTGGGCGGAACGATCAACTTGACCTTCTCCACCTTGGCCGCCGGCTTCGACGGTGTCTGCGTGTCGACCGGCTTCTTGCGGGCCTTGATCCGGCCAGGCACCGACGGGTAGCGCGGGATGTTGAGACCCTCGCGCGTTGTGAGTACTGCAGGCAGCGTCACTTCGTAGACCTCGCGGTTGTTCCCGACGACGCGTTCACAACGGGCGACGCCATCCTTGATGGAGACTCCGCGAACGTTGGTCACGATCGGCAGGCCGAGTGCATGCGCGACGCGGATGCCAACTTGCGAGTTGTTGCTGTCGGCGGCTTCGGCGCCGAACATGATGAGATCGAACGAGGTCGCCTCGGCTTGAATGGCGTCGACGATGGCACCGGCAGTCGCCTGTGGGTCCCATTCGCTGCCATCGGTAGCAAGGATGATCCCGCGGTCCGCGCCGATGGCGAGTTGCTCGCGCAGTTGCTCCTCGACATCCGATTGCGAGAGCGACAACACGGTTGTGGAGCCGCCGAATTCCTCGACGAAGCGGATTGCCTGCTCAACTGCAACTTCCTCATGAGGTGCGAGGGTGTAGCCGAGATTCTTCGCGTCGATCTCAGTGCTGTCGTCGTTCAGCACGAACGTGCTGCCAGCGAGGACGTAGCGCTTGATGCAAACCAGGATTTCCATGATTACGACAGGATCCGTTCGTTCTTCGGGTCGAACAGCGGGGTGATGCCGACGCGGGCAACGGTCACCGGAAAGTGCTCGTGCATGTACTCGACGAGCAGCTTGGTCCCCTCGACGGCGTACTCCGGTGGCAGGTAGCTCATGAGCAGATGCTTGCCGAGCGAGGGTGCACTTCCCGCAGACGTGACGTACGAATTGCGGCCGTGCGAGTCGGTGATCGACTTGCCATCGAGCGTCAGTATCGGCTCCTTGCCCATCATGTAGCGCTTCTCACCGGTCTTCTTCGACGTGTGGTCGTCGACGGTCAGTGTGCACATGAGTGTTGCGGGTGCCGCTTCGCGCTGCTTGAGGTGCGCGTCCTTGCCGATGAAGTCCTGCGACTTCACCTTCGCCATCTGCATACCGGCTTCCATCACGTTGTACTCGGTCTCGAGTTCTGCACCGAACGCGCGGTAGCCCTTTTCGAGGCGGCCCGTCGTGCCGTACACGCCGATGCCAACCGGGATGAGGCCATGTGCCTTGCCAGCCTCCCAGACGCGATCCCACAACGCTTCGCCCTGTTCGATCGGGACATAGAGCTCCCAGCCGAGATCACCGACATACGAGATGCGAGATGCGAGGACGCGCAACGTGTCGATCTCGATCGTGCGGCAGGTACCGAACGGGAAGCCCTCATTCGACATGTCGTCACCGGTGATCGACTGCACGATCTTGCGGGCGTTCGGGCCCCAGATGCCGAGCGTCGTGTAGGAGTTCGTGAGATCGAAGACTTGGGCGCTGCCGTCGGCCGGGCAGAGGTCGCGGAACCACTTGAGATCCACCATGCCGTGTGCGCCACCGGTCACAACGCGGAAGTGGTCGTGGCCGAGTCGCATCACGGTGAGATCGGAGATGAAGCCACCGTTGGGTGCGAGAACCGGGGTGTAGATGACCTTGCCGATGGCGACGTCCATCTGGCGCACGCACGCGGTCTGGACGACGTCGAGCGCCTTCGGACCTTTCACATCGAAGATGGCGAACGCGGTGAGATCGACGACGCCGGCGGTTTCGCGCATCTGCAGGTGCTCGGCGTTGATGATCGGTGACCACCAGCGTGATTCCCACTCGGCGGTGCGCGGCATCACCTTGTCGCCGAACTTGGAGACGAGATCCTTGTTGCTCTCGAACCAGAACGGACGTTCCCAACCGGCGGCTTCGTAGAACACGGCACCGAGTTCGGATTCACGCTTGTAGAACGGGGACAGTCGAACGTTGCGGTTCGACATGTACTGCTCTGCCGGATGCACGATGCCGTAGGTCTTGATGAACGACTCGGAGACGCGGGCCTTGACGTGCTTGCGCGACTTCTGGTGTTCGTAGAAGCGGGCGATGTTCGATGCGTGGATGTCGATGTCCGACCAGCCCCGCACCATCCATTCGGCAACGGCACGACCGGTGCCGGGGCCTTCCTTGATCCAGACTGCGGCGCACGACCAGAGGCCCTTCACCTCAGGAGTCTCACCGAGGATCGGCATGCCGTCCGGCGTGTAGGAGAGGATGCCGTTGATTGCGTACTTCTGGCCGATCGATTCGTCGCCGACGATCTCCGGCATGAGTTCGAGTGCGTGCTCGTCCTGTTGGTCGAAGTCGGCCTGGGTGAACGGGAATTCCGTCGGGCTCAGCGCGGCTTCGGCGTTCGAGGGGAGGTCGTCCGGTTCGTACAGGATCGGACGATGCGCGTAGGAACCGATCTCCAGGCCGGTGCCGTGCTGGCGCTCGTACATGAACGTGTCCATGTCACGGACGATCGGGTATTCAATGTCGCCCTTGGCGTCCTTGAACCTGGGAACCGGACCGATGTCCTTCATTTGGTGCACGGTCGGCGTCAGCGGGATCTCGGCGCCAGCCATCTTCGCGAGCTTCGGGCTCCAGCAACCGGTGGCGATAACGACGTAGTCGGCCTCGATTGTGCCCTGGTCGGTGACGACCGCCTTGATGCGACCATTCTCGACAACCATGTCGAGTACCTCGGTGTTCGCGAATGACTGCAGTGCGCCCATCTCCTGGGCACGTTCGCGCATGATGGTGCCGGCACGCAGTGAATCAACGACCGAACCGGACGGCGTGTAGAACGCGCCGAGGATGACGTCCTTGTCCATGTAGGGGACGAGCTCGACCGCCTGCTCGGGGGTGAGCATCTCGGTCTCGATGCCCCACGACTTCGCCGACGCCATGCGACGACCGAATTCCTGCATGCGCTCCTCGGTGCGTGCGACCTCCATCGCGCCTACGGTCGTGTTCACACCGAGTTCGATGTACTGGCGTTGTGAATCGAGCGTGAGCTGCGCCATCTCCTTGGTGTGATCGACCGGGAAGATGAAGTTCGATGCGTGACCGGTGGAACCACCAGGGTTCGGAAGCGGACCCTTGTCGATCTGGACGATGTTGTTCCATCCGAGTTTGGCGAGGTGGTAGCAGAGGCTGTTGCCGACGATGCCGGCGCCGATGACTACGCACTTGGCCTTGCTGGGCAGCGTGCTCATGGTGTTCCTTCTCCTGGGTTAGAGGTTCTTGCGGATTTCGGATTCGAAGCCGGCGACGTGCTTGAACATCAGTTCAGCGGCAGCGTCGCCATTTCCATCGCGGATCGCTGCGAGCAACGGTCGGTGCTCATGCACAGCCAGCTCCTGCAAATCCTGGATCTTGTGTACGGCCAGCGCCCAGATGCGCAATGCATGCACGAAGTACTGGTCGAGCGCCGTCTCCAGGTACGCGTTGTGTGCGCACTTGTAGACGTGGTGATGCATGCGCTGATCGATGTCCATCAGTGCATGCGGATCGGGGTTGTGACCGAGATTGTCAATCTCCTCGAGCAGGGCGACCGTTCGCTCTCGGTCTTCGGCGGTCGAACGGGTCGCGGCAAGCCGTGCCGCGAAGGGTTCGAGTTCGCAGCGGATCTCATTGAGGGCGGCGAGATCCCGGGTGTCGATGCCGGCAACGAACATGCCACGCCGCGGATAGACCTCGACGAGGTGCTCGTTCGCCAGCGTTCGCAGTGCCTCGCGCACGGGTGTGCGGCCGAGACCCAGCGTCGCCATGAGATCGGATTCGCTGATGAGCGATCCGGGTTCCATTTCGGCGCGGACGATCATCGCGCGAATGGCGAAGTAGGCGCGATCCGATTGCGACGTCGCAAATTCCTCGCTCGGCTGCAGCAGCGGAATGGCCATGGAGACGACCCTACGCCCTCAGATATATCAGCAATATACCTAATCGCCGAACGGCAGGTTTCGCTTAGTAGGCGGTGCCGCGGCCATCCCGGGCGAAGCCGACGACCGTCAGCCCGAACGCGTGGGCGGTCTCGAGGGCAAGGGACGTGGGAGCCGACACGGCCACGAGGGCGGAGATCCCGGCGACCACGGCCTTCTGCACGATCTCGTAGCCGATCCGGCCCGAGCAGACGAGCGTCCAGCCCGCGAGCGGGAGCCGGCCGGCCATCAGTGCGGCGCCGATCACCTTGTCGACGGCGTTGTGACGACCGACGTCCTCACGGACCCAGCGGACCTCGAGTTCGGGGGTGAGGAGCGCGGCCGCATGCAGTCCGCCGGTCTTCGCGAAGATCTTCTGGCGCTCCCGCAACTCCTCGGTCAGGCCAGCCAGCCGTTCGGCAGTGTGCGGGGTCGGCGTCACGTTCGCGACTCCGCGAGCACGGAGGTCGTCGAGCTGCGTACTTCCGCAAACGCCACATGCGGACGACATCGTGAACCGACGATCGAGCAAACGAGCCGGCGTCACTGTGCGCTGGTCCACGGTCGCAACAACCGTGTTCGCGCGCTGTCGCGGCGTCAATGAGCGGTCGCCGCACACCTTCACTTCAAGGAGTTCTGTCGGCGCTGTGACCACGCCCTCGGAGTAGAGGAAGCCGGCGGCCAGTTCGAGGTCGGCGCCCGGTGTGCGCATCGTGACGGCAACGACGTCCTCGTCGGCACCACGCTTGAGTCTGATCTGCAGCGGTTCCTCGACAACCACGCTGTCGACGAATGCACGCCCCGCGGTCTTGCGCGCCTTGACGCGTTCGATCGCGGAGGGCACCGCATCGTTGTCGTGCATCACGCGGCGAGCGTATTGCCACTACCAGCGATGATGCACGTGTGGCCTGATGACGGAGTCGTAGATCCGGTGCACGGCCTCGTCATATGCGGAACTGCTGTGAGGCAGCCCTGCCACAGCGGCATTCGCCCGCGCTTGGTCGGGTGAACTTGCACCGGGAATCACGGTGGAAACGCCCGGTTGATCGATGATCCAGCGGAGTGCTGCTTGTGCCGGTGTCACCCCGGCGGTTGCAAGCTCTCCGAGTTCGTGAGCGGAGTCGACGCCGATCTCGTACGGCACTCCACTGAACGTCTCACCGACATCGAACGCCTCACCATGTCGGTTGTAATTCCGATGATCGTTCTGCGCAAAGGCTGAGTCGCGCCGGAACTTCGCTGCGAGCAGCCCACTGGCGAGTGGGACGCGGACGATCACCCCGACGCCGCGAGCGGCAGCTTCCGGAATGACGGTCTCGAACGGCTTGAGACGGAACGGATTCGCGATGATCTGCACACTGGCGATGTTCGGGTGCGCGATCGCGATACGGGCCTGTTCCACGGTTTCGACGCTGACACCGTATGCGGCGATCTTGCCCTCTCGCGTGAGTTCGTCGAACAACTGATACATGTCGTCGCGCTGGAAGGTCTCGGTGGGCGGGCAGTGCCATTGCACGAGATCCAGCCGCTCCACGCCAAGGTTCGTGAGCGAACGATCCACCCATGAACGAAGATTGCGTTCGGTGTATTCGCTGTCGATCTGTGCCTTCGCACGTCTGCCCACCTTGGTGGCGACGAACAACTGCTCACCTGCGCGTTCCTGCAGTAATCGCGCGACGAAGCGCTCGCTACGGCCGTCTCCGTACGCATCGGCGGTATCGAAGAAGGTGACACCGGCGTCGGCGGCTGCGCGAAGGATGTCCATCGCGGCTGCATCATCGACATCACCCCAGTCGGCGCCGAGTTGCCAGCACCCCAGCCCGATCACGGAAGCAGTTCGGTGCATGCGTACGAATGGTCGTTGTTCCATGCACGCACCGTATCGCGGTGCGGGAGCGAAGATGTGGTCGGCCGTAGGGCATGATGTGCCCCATGAAGAGCGCTTTGATCCGTTTGATTGCAGTTGCTGCCGCTGTCTGGGTGACCGCTGAAATCATGCCGGGTGTCCACGTCAGCGGTGATGTCTTCACCTACCTGGGCATTGCGCTCATCTTCTCGCTGGTGAATCTGGTGATCGGAAGTCTCATCAAGCTGCTCACCATGCCGCTGACGCTGCTGACGTTCGGCATCAGCCTGTTCTTCGTGAACGCAGCAATGTTCCTGCTCACCGACCACTGGAGCGATTCGCTGAAGATCGACGGCTTCTGGTGGGCGTTGCTCGGCTCCCTGACAGTGAGCATCGTGAGCAGTGTGATCACGAGATTCCTGAAGCCGATCGCGTAAGCGCTACGGCTGCACTTCGGAAGCATCCTCCTCGCGGATCCGCCACGGAGCACCGTATTCCACGAGTTTGTCGAGGAATGGTTTCGGTGGGAACCACTCCGGTCCGTTGACGCCTTCCGGTTTCCACACGCCTTCGTGAATGAGCTCCATCGCGATGATCGGGTTCAACGCTGTCTGCCAGACGACCGCTTGGTCGCCGTACTCCTGCATCGACCATTCGTTGTCGACGACGTGGTACAGGTAGACCGCCCGCGGTTTGCCGTCCTTGTCGAGGCCCTCGACGTAGGTGCCTGCGCAGGTCTTGCCCTTCATGCGATCGCCGAGCGTCGCGGGATCGGGCAGTGATGCGGCGAGGATGTCGCGGGGTGCAACCTCGATGCCCATCACGTTGACGTTCTCCTTGCGGTCCATGCCGAGCATGTGGATGGTCTTGAGGACACTGATGAACTCGGCGCCGAGGCCGTACTTGAAGTTCACCTTCCGGGCGTCGACCTTCTGCGGGATGAGCACCACTTCCTCGTGCTCGACGTTCACACATTCCACGGGGCCGATGCCCTCGGGGAAATCGAAGATCTCGGGTTCGCTGAACGGCTCGGTGGTGTACCAGCCGCGCCCGTCCTCCCAGACGAGTGGTGGGTTGAGGCATTCCTCGACCGTCGTCCAGATGGAGAAGGATGGAGCGAAGTCGTGGCCTTCGACGGTCAGGTTGGATCCGTCGTAGACGGTCAGTTGATCGATGCGTGAGAACAACTCGTCCGACGCGTACTTGGCGAACACGTCGCTCATGCCGGGCTCCACCCCGATGCCGACGAGTGCCCAGATGTTGCGCTCCGACCAGTTCCAGTCGCGGGCGAACTGCTCATCGCCGAGCTTCACGCCGGTCTCCGTGTAGGGGTAGTGCGGATGCGGCCTCGACAGCGACATCGCCATATCCATGTAGTTGGTGTCCTCGATCTCGCACGCGAGGAAGATCGGCATGACGAAGCGCGGATCGACCGCGTTGATCACGACATCGGGGTCGGTGGCCCGGATGAGTTCGCGGATGTTTTCGAGTTGCGCCGCATTCACCTCGGCCGCCTTCAGTC
>CAXBQV010000043.1:0-14032 GCA_963978265.1 uncultured bacterium
CCGAGCTGGCCTGCCTTCCAGACGAGCGTCTGGTGCAGCATGACGTTCACGCCATTGCGGACCGTGATGAAGTCCGACGTCGTCACGATTTCACCGGTCATGGTGGTGTTCTCCCTTTCGCGGGGTGGTGCCGAAGGTGCGGATCTCACCGCAGACCTGTTGATGGTTGCAGCGGTGCTCGCGTCCGCGTGGTGCTACGTCGAGGGGGCGAATCTGACACGGGCAATGCCCGGCTGGCAGGTGATCTCGTGGGTGGTGGTCTTCGCACTCCCGATCAGCGTGCCGCTGGCAGTGGTCTTGCAGTTCGTGCTGCCGCATCCCGATGCGATCCCAGTCCACGCGTGGATCGGGTTCTTCTTCATCGCGTTCTTCTCCATGTACTTCGGGTTCTTCGCCTGGTACCGCGGGCTGGCGCAGGCCGGAGTGGCCAGGGGCTCGCAGATGCAGCAACTGCAGGCATTGCTCACGCTCGGCTGGTCGGTTCTGCTGCTCGGTGAGACCGTGGGCTTGTCAACGGTGCTCGCCGCACTCGTCGTGGTGGCGTCAGTGGTGTGGGCGCAGGCCTCCCGTAGGGTTGCACCCATCCCAACGGAAATGGACTGAGGGTGTCATGGGAGAGATCTCCTTCCGCAGTGATGTCACTGTCGAGCTGGTGAAGCACGCGGCGTCGGATGCCGACGTGTTGTGGGCGGCTCGCGTTTCAACGAAGGGTGAGCAATCACTCGATGACATCAACGCTGACGCCCAGCGCTCCGCCGGGCTCATCAACTACCTCATGCGAGACCGACACGGATCGCCCTTCGAGCACGCGAACTTCACGTTCTTCGTGCAGGCACCCATCTTCATGTGGCGTGAACATTTCCGGCACCGGATCGCCTCGTACAACGAGGAGAGCGGACGCTACAAGGTCTTGGATCCCGTGTTCTATGTTCCCGGACCGGAACGCAAGCTCGTACAGATCGGCAAGACCGGTCACTACGAGTTCGTCGACGGGACGCCGGAGCAGTACGAGACGGTGGTCCGCGAGACGAAGGCCGCCTGCCAGTTCGCCTACGACGCGTATGAGCGGATGCTCGAGTCCGGAGTTGCCCGCGAAGTCGCACGCATCGTGCTGCCGCTCACGATCTACTCGTCGGCGTATGTCACCATCAATGCGCGTTCACTCATGAATTTCCTGTCGCTGCGCACACAGCATCCGGACTCGCACTTCCCGTCCTTCCCGCAGCGGGAGATCGAAATGGTCGGAGAGCGGTACGAGGCGGAATTCGCCCGGCTGATGCCGTTGACGCACGCAGCGTTCGTTGCCAACGGGCGCGTCGCACCGTAGAAAGTTAGGCTCCCGCCATGGCTCCGACACCGACAGCAGGTCAGCCCTTCGGCACGATGCTCACCGCGATGGTGACACCGTTCACGAAGGATCTCGACGTCGACTACGCCGCTGCTCAGCAGTTGGCCGTCGACCTGGTCAATCTCGGGAACGACGGTTTGATCGTGAACGGCACCACTGGTGAGGCGCCCACCACTTGGCCAGAGGAGAAGTCGAAACTCGTGCGGGCGGTGCTCGAAGCCGTCGGTGATCGTGCGTTCGTGGTGGCCGGCGTCGGGAACAACGACACCGCAGACACCGTCGAACATGCGATCGAGGCCGAGAAGCAGGGAGCGCACGGCCTGCTCGTCGTATGCCCCTACTACAACAAGCCGCCGCAGGAAGGCGTGATCGCACATTTCCGTGCAGTCGCCGATGCCACCGGACTCGGTGTCATCACCTACGACATTCCGGGTCGCGCCGGTATCCAGATCACACACGAGTCGTTCTTGACCCTCGCCGAGCATCCGCGGATCGTCGCGAACAAGGATGCGAAGGGCGACCCGTGGGCAGCGCAGCGCGTGATGCAGGCCACGGGTCTGCCGTTCTATTCGGGCGACGACGGTCTCAACCTGTCACTGCTGGCAGTCGGCGCCGCTGGCTTCATCAGCGTGACCGGGCATATCGTCGCCGACCGCCAGGTGGCGATGGCGAAGGCCTTCCGCGCCGGAGACGTGCAGCAGGCGATGGAGATCAACATGGGGCTGGTGCCGGTGACGCAGGGCGTCATGGGTCGTGTCGGTGGTGCGATTATGACGAAGGCTGCGCTCGACCTCCTCGGCCGTGTCGGCGGTGGTGCGATGCGGCTACCGATGGTGCCCGCGAGTGATGCGCAACGGGCGCAGTTGAAGGCCGATCTCATCGCCGGCGGCTTCCGCCTGTGACCCATGCGGATCTGGTAGCACCGCCGCCGTTGCAGAAGAACGGCCTGCGGATCGTTCCGCTTGGCGGTGTGGGTGAAATCGGTCGCAACATGACCGTCTACGAATGCAACGGCAAGCTTCTCATCGTCGATTGCGGGGTGCTGTTCCCCGAGGATTCGCAACCCGGCGTCGATCTGATCCTCCCCGACTTCGACTACATCCGAGCCCGGCTGCACGACGTTGTCGGAGTTGTGCTCACGCACGGGCACGAGGACCACATCGGTGGGGTTCCCTACCTCCTTCGCGAACGGGCCGACATCCCGGTCATCGGATCGCGCCTGACTCTGGCGCTCATCGAATCGAAGCTGAAGGAACACCGCATCACGCCCTACACCCTCGAAGTGAAGGAGGGTCAGCGCGAGAAACTCGACGTGTTCGACGTCGAATTCATCGCAGTGAACCACTCGATCCCGGATGCGCTCGCGGTCGCGATCCGCACGCCTGCAGGACTCGTGTTGCACACCGGCGACTTCAAGATGGACCAACTTCCGCTCGACGGACGGATCACCGATCTCAACGCCTTCGCGAGACTCGCGTCCGAAGGAGTCGATCTCTTCCTCGTCGACTCGACGAACGCCGAAGTCCCCGGGTTCCTCATCAGTGAGCGAGACATCGAACCCGCTCTGCACAAAGTCTTCGGCACCGCCACCGGACGTATCGTCGTTGCATCATTCGCCTCGCACATCCATCGGGTGCAACAGATCATCGATGTGTCCGTGCGATACAACCGCAAAGTTGCATTCATCGGACGTTCGATGGTTCGCACGATGGCAATTGCGCGCGACCTGGGCTATCTGCACGTTCCGGGCGACACGATCATCGCTGTCGACGAGCTGGAGAAGTACCCCGATGACCGCACCGTGCTCATCTCGACGGGATCGCAGGGCGAGCCGATGGCGGCGCTGGCACGCATCGCAAACCGGTCCCACCAAATCAGCGTCGGACAGAACGACACCGTGGTGTTGGCCTCGTCGCTGATTCCCGGCAACGAGCATGCGGTCAACCGGATCATCAACAGCCTCACCGCGCTCGGTGCGCGCGTCATACACAAGGGCAACGCCAAGGTGCACGTGTCCGGCCATGCTGCGGCGGGGGAGTTGCTCTACTGCTACAACATCGTGAAGCCGAAGCACGTGATGCCGGTTCACGGCGAACCCCGCCATCTCTTCGCCAACGCGAAACTCGCGGCAAAGACCGGCATTCCGCAGGAACGTGTCCTCGTCACGCGCGATGGTGCAGTTGTCGATCTCGTGGACGGCGCCGCGCGGGTCGTCGGTCAGGTTGCGTGTGGCTTCGTCTATGTCGACGGCTCCAGTGTCGGTGACATCTCCGAAGCGTCGTTGAAGGATCGACGAATCCTTGGCGAGGAAGGCTTCATCTCGTGCTTCATCGCCGTCGACCTCGTCGCCGGCAAAGTGGTCGCGGGTCCCGAGATCCACGCCCGGGGCTTCTCCGAGGACGACGATGTGTTCACTGCGGTGTTGGCCGAATTGCGGCAGGTGGTCGAGGCGGCGGTGCGCAACGGGATCGAGGACCAGTACGAATTGGCGCAACTCGTGCGACGCACCCTCGGTCGTTGGGTCTCGACGGCCTTGCGGAGAAAGCCCATGATCATTCCGGTCGTCGTCGAGGCCTGATTCCGAAGCGCCGCGTGCCTCCGCGCCGGGCGGTCGTTTCGTCGCTAGCCTCGCTCCATCATGGCCAGCCGGAAGAAGTCTTCCCCGAGCGGCGGCATCCCAGCCCGAATCGGTAGCGGGATCGCTGCTGGGCTTCGCCGTCTCTGGAGCGGGATCGCCCTCGCGACGGGCACCCTCGTGCGCAGGATCGGCCGCGAGGCGGCGGGGTTGGATCCGCAGCACCGCCGCGACGGGCTGGGCCTGCTCCTCATCGCGATGGCCGCAGTTGTTGCCGCCCCGATCTGGTTCGGCACATCGGGCTGGTTCGCGACCGGAGTCGCAAACATCGTCAACGCGGCCAACGGCATGTTCGATGTCTTCGTTCCGGTGCTGCTCGTCATCATGGCGGTACGTGTCATGCGCCATCCCGACGAAGGCCCGGACAACGGCCGCATCTTCATCGGTGGAACCCTCGTGTGGTGGATGGCGCTCGTGTTCTGGCATGTGCTGCACGACGCGCCTGCGCCGGGTGATCCGACATTCTCCGAGAGTGGTGGGCTGTTCGGGTACGTCATCGGCAATCCGCTCCTGGGGGCCGTGGGCAGGGTCGTCACACTCATCATCGTCTTCATCGTGTTCTTCTTCGCCATGCTCATTCTCACCAAGACACCCGTTGCACACATTCCGCGACGGGTAGCCGCGCTCCTCGCCTTCATGAAGTCGAAGCGCCCCGAGCGCCCCGCGAAGCCGGAACCGGAAGCCGAGACCTTCGTTGCGGATCACCCGTTCGAGCCGGTTGCCATCGTCGAGCGCGACGACGATCCCTACGACGACACCGATCTCGAACACGACATCACGCCGGATGTGGTCGACGTCGTCGACCCGACGGTCGACACGGCGATCCTCGATCTTGTGAAGACGCCGAAAGCTCCTGTGTCCGCAACGGCCGTCACCGAGGTGACGCCGCTGCCCGCTCCGCCGAAGCCAGCACGGCAGATGAAGATCTCCTCGGCGATCAACTACCAACTCCCGAAGCCGGAAGCGCTGTCCTCGGGTCCGGCGCCGAAGAAGACCTCCAATGCGAACGACAAGGTCATCGAGGCACTCAAGCAGGTGCTGCAGGAGTTCGACATCGACGCCGAAGTCACCGGATTCCAGCGTGGCCCTACCGTGACCCGCTACGAAATCGAACTCGGCCCGGGAGTGAAGGTCGAACGCATTACTGCCTTGCAGAAGAACATCTCATACGCGGTTGCGAGTGCTGACGTACGCATACTGTCGCCGATTCCCGGCAAGTCGGCGGTCGGTGTGGAGATCCCGAATTCGGACCGCGAACTCGTGAGCCTCGGCGATGTGCTGCGAAGCAAGACAGCGACATCGGACCAGCATCCACTGCTCGTCGCACTCGGCAAGGACGTCGAAGGCGGCTACGTCGTCGCCAATCTCGCGAAGATGCCGCACGTCCTTGTCGCTGGCGCCACCGGCGCCGGCAAGTCCTCGTGCATCAACTCGCTCATCACGTCGATTCTCATGCGCGCCAACCCCGACGAGGTGCGACTCGTGCTCGTCGATCCGAAGCGCGTCGAACTCAACGCGTACGAAGGCATTCCGCACCTCATCACGCCGATTGTGACGAACCCGAAGAAGGCGGCCGAGGTGCTGCAGTGGGTCGTCAAGGAAATGGACATGCGGTACGACGATCTCGCCGCGTTCGGATTCCGTCACATCGATGACTTCAACAAGGCCGTGCGCGCCGGCAAAGTGACGCTGCCGCCGGATTCCCAACGGGTGCTGAAGCCGTACCCGTATCTTGTTGTTGTCGTCGACGAACTCGCGGACCTCATGATGGTTGCACCGCGCGACGTCGAGGATTCGGTCGTGCGCATCACGCAATTGGCGCGCGCAGCCGGTATTCATCTCGTACTGGCCACGCAGCGGCCGTCCGTCGACGTCGTCACCGGCCTCATCAAGGCGAACGTGCCGTCGCGGCTGGCATTCTCCACATCGAGTCTCGCCGACTCACGCGTCATCCTCGACCAGCCGGGCGCGGAGAAGCTCGTTGGGCAGGGTGACGGACTGTTCCTTCCGATGGGCGCCTCGAAACCGATCCGCATCCAAGGCGCGTTCGTCAGCGAGGCCGAGATCCGCACCGTCGTCTCGCACTGCAAGGCACAGATGGACGCCCAGTACCGCGATGATGTGATTTCGACCCGCTCGACGAAGTCAGACGTCTCGGAGGACATCGGCGATGATCTCGATCTGCTGCTGCAGGCAGTGGAACTCGTGGTGAGCACGCAATTCGGCTCGACCTCCATGCTGCAGCGCAAGTTGCGCGTGGGCTTCGCGAAGGCCGGTCGACTGATGGACCTCATGGAGTCCCGGGGCGTCGTGGGCCCCTCGGAGGGTTCGAAGGCTCGGGAAGTCCTCGTGAAGCCTGACGACCTTGCCGGCACCCTGGCCCTCATTCGAGGCGAGGGCTAAGCGCCGGTCGTGGCCTCTTCCCCTGCGGGGTACCCTTTTTGTGCCGAAATTCGGCAATCCGAAAGTGGAGCCAGGTTGGGGATCGGGGCCGAGATCGCACGCGCGCGTCAGGCGGCGGGGTTTTCGCACGCCGATCTCGCGGCGCGCACGCGAATTCGATCCGCGATCATTGAAGCGATCGAACGCGAGGACTTCGACGCCTGTGGCGGCGAGGTCTACGTCCGCGGACACCTCCGCGCCATCGCTCGCGCACTCGCAGTCGATCCGTCGCCATGGCTCGACGCGGTTGGTGGCGCGGATTCCGCGACGACGTTGGCGCAGGAGGAACCCGCCCACCTCAACATCTGGGACCTGCGCAACCGTGCGAAGTCCGGTTCCGAACGGCGCGCGTGGCTACCACTCGTACTCGCAGCGCTGGTGATCGTCAGCGCCTTCATCTACTTCGCGCGAGCGAACTCTGCGACGCAAGAACTGCTTCCCGCTGAAACCGTCTCGCCCTCCGCGAGTGCGACTCCGACGGAGACCGCCGCACCGACTGCAACCACAACGCCTGCGGAGTCGGCGATGCCAAGTGCAACTGCCACTCCGGAGCAGGTCATCGAGCAACCGGTCACCGGCGCCGTTCAGTTCACGCTGACGTGCGTATCTGCATCGTGGGTGCGGATCACGAATGCGTTGGGCACGATCTACGAAGGCACGATGCAGCCCGGTGAAACGCGCGACGTCGTCAGCGATTCCGAAGTGTTCGTCCGCGTCGGCAATGCCGCCGGTATGCAACTCGAATACAACGGCCGTTTCTTCCCGACCTTGGGTAACCCTGGCGAGGTCTACTCGCACACGTTCCGCGTGCTCTGACGCGCCCCAGTAGTCTGAACCCATGCAGCGCGTCCACATCGTCACCCTCGGATGCGCGCGCAATGACGTCGATTCCGACGAACTCGCCGCCCGACTGTCCGCCGGCGGTTTCGAACTCACCGATGACGCCGCTGCCGCGGATGCCGTCGTCGTGAACACCTGCGGGTTTGTGGATGCCGCCAAGAAGGACTCCATCGACACTGTGCTGTCGCATGCGGAGCTCAAGGGCGGAGCGCGTGGGCCGAAAGCGGTTGTCGCAGTCGGGTGCCTCGCTGAGCGATACGGCCAGGAACTCGCGAACGAGTTGCCGGAAGCCGACGCGGTCCTCGGCTTCGATTCCTACCAGGACATCGCGGCGCGACTACAGCGCATCCTGCAGGGGGAGAAGCTGCCGTCGCATGTTCCCCAGGACCGCCGCAAACTCCTGCCGATCTCCCCGGTCGACCGCGCGGCCACCGACGTCACGCCGATTCCGCGTGTCCGGCTCGAGCAGGGACCGTTCGCCTCGCTGAAGATCGCCAGCGGTTGTGATCGCCGTTGCACCTTCTGCGCGATTCCGCAGTTCCGCGGCGCCTACCAGTCGCGCCGACCGCACGACATCCTCGACGAAGCACGCTGGCTGGTCACCGAAGGTGTGAAGGAAGTGTTCCTTGTCAGCGAGAACTCGACGTCCTACGGGAAGGACCTCGGCGACCTCCGCCTCCTCGAAGCGTTGATCCCCGAACTCGCCGCAATCGACGGCCTCGAACGTGTGCGCGTCTCGTACCTGCAACCGGCGGAACTGCGGCCCGGCCTCATCGAGGTTCTCGCGGGCACCGACAAGGTTGCGCCGTACTTCGATCTGTCGTTCCAGCACGCGAATGCGGCAGTCCTGCGCCGCATGCGCCGGTTCGGCGGCGTGGACGAATTCCTCGGCCTGCTCGAACGCATCCGCGAACGCGCGCCGCTCGCGGGCACACGTTCGAACTTCATCGTCGGCTTCCCCGGGGAGACGGAACAGGAGTTCGACGACCTCGTCGACTTCATCACGCGTGCGCGGCTCGACTATGTCGGGGTCTTCGGGTACTCCAATGAGGACGGCACCGAGGCGCTTGGTTTCGATGGGCAACTCCCGCAGGATGAAATCGATGAGCGCGTCGCCACCATCACCGAACTCGTGGACGAGTTGTGCAATCAACGGGCGGAGGACCGGGTTGGCGAACAGGTGCGCGTCCTCGTCGAGCAAATTGCTCAGGACGGCGTCGAAGGTCGTGCGGCGCACCAGGGGCCGGAAGTCGACGGCGTAACACGCATCAACACCCGCGCATCAGTCGGCGAATTCGTGGATGCTGTGGTCGTGGGTAGCGACGGCGTCGATCTCGTGGCGGAGGTCCGCTGATGCCGCACCGTCGGATCTGGACATTCTCCAACGGGCTCACCATGGCGCGGGTCGCATTCGTCCCGCTGTTCGTGTGGGTGGCGGTTCACGACGGCAGCTGGTGGCAATTCGCTGCGATGGTGGTGTTCCTCCTCGCGTCGATCACCGACCACTACGACGGCAAACTCGCACGCCTTCGTGACGAGATCACCGACTTCGGCACGCTCGCCGATCCGATCGCGGACAAGGCGCTCACGGGATCCGCATTCATCATCTTCTCCGCAACCGGTGCGTTCCCGTGGTGGGCGACGATCCTGATGCTCGTGCGTGAATGGGGCATCACCTGGTGGCGACTGCGGATCCGGAACCGAACGGTGCATGCGGCGAACTACGGCGGCAAGTTGAAGACAACGCTGCAGATCACCGGCATCGCCATCATGTTCTGGCCCGAAGAGGCCTTCCTCGGTTTTCTCGTGCATCCGGTTGCGCTTGCCGTGATGTGGGCGGCTTTCGCCGTCACCATGTACACGGGTGTCGTGTACGTGCGTGAATTCAGGAACGCATGACCACGTACACGCGCGCAGATCTCGACGACGCTCTGTCTGCCCTCGCCGACAACTCGCTTGCCGCATCCGAGTATGAGATCGCGCGCGCCGTCATCATTGCCGCCACGCTTTCCGGCAAGACGATCGCCACTGCTGAAAGCCTGACTGCCGGACTCATCTCCGCCACACTCGCAACGATCCCCGGGGCCTCGAACGTGTTGCGCGGCGGCATCGTCGCGTACGCCACGGATCTCAAGGCGAGTGCACTGCACGTGCCGCAGGCACTGCTCGACAAGGGTGGGCCTATCCAGACCCCGGTCGCGGGTGCGATGGCGGTCGGCGCTCGCGCGTGGGCGGAGGCGGACTTCGGCCTCGCGTGCACCGGGGTTGCCGGTCCCGACGAGCAGGACGGCCATCCGGTCGGCGAGGTGCACGTGGCGGTTGCCGGCCCGACGGAGGGTGCGGTGCGGACCCACAGTCTCACGCTGACCGGGGACCGGGACGGAATACGGCACGGCACCGTGCTCGTTGTCCTCGGTATGGTGCTCGACGCACTCCTGCCTACCGTCGAATGAGAGGCGGGGGGAGTACGGTGGCACCCTTGGAGGTGTGGAGATGATCGTGCTTCGTACGTTGCTCGGTACCGAGCTTCGTCGCCGTCGTGTTGCGCAGAAGCGCACGCTGCTCGACGTCTCCACCGCAGCGCGCGTATCGCTCGGCTACCTTTCGGAGGTCGAGCGCGGTCGCAAGGAAGTGTCCAGCGAATGCCTCGCTGCGATCTGCGACGCCCTCGGCAGCAGTCTTGCCAGCGTGCTCAACGACGTCGCACACGAGGTTGCCGCCCTGGAGAACACCACCGTGGTGGCACTGCCGACGCGCAACTCCGACTCGGCCGCTGCGTAATCCATCGTGGCGAGGAAGCCGACCGACAACGCCCATGTCAAGGGGCAGTTGACGCTGCTCGAGGAAGAACTCGCTGCACCCATCGAATTGCCCGCACCGGCTGAATCGGCAGCACAGATCGCGACCATCTCCGGACCCAACACGCGAGTCCGTGCCGGCAACGCGATGCAGCGTGCACGCATGGCGGCAATCGGCGGTGCGCTCGAAGTCTTGGCAGCACACGGCGTGAAGAACCTCACGATGGCCGACGTCGCGGACGCCGGTGGCCTTGCGCGTGCAACCCTGTACAACCATGTCCGCGACAAGGAATCGCTCCTCCTGCTCGTCATCGCCAACGAAGCGCGCGAACTCGCGAAGGTGTTTGCTTCGGCCTCGACGATGCCGGCTGCCCTCACTGCAACCGCACGTGCGATCGCAGCGCATCCGGCGCTCGTCGGTGTGCGCGAGCACGATCCGCTGTCGCTGGCGGCGATCGCGGTACCGGCCACCGGAGAAGGCTGGACGGCGATCCGCGAACTCACGCGGCAGGCGTTGGCCGCGCGGGGGAGCAAGGCAACCGATGCACAGGTGGATCTGCTGTTGCGGTGGCTCACGTCATTCATCACGGTCCCGTCGGATGACGCCTCGCGCAATTCCCAGGCGACGGAACTTGCGAAGTCGTTGAAGTAATGCGCCTCACCGACTTCTGGGAGCGCATGGAGGCGCACTTCGGCGCCGTCTACGCGCACTCGTGGGCAAAGGACACGATCCTCAAGGATCTCGGCGGCCGCACGGTGCTGCAGGCGATCGACGCCGGCATCGACACCGTCGAGATCTGGCGGGCGGTCTGGGCCTACGAGGGCCTCCCGCCACGCGACCGCTAGGCGGCGCTCGTCGGCGTGCTCGGGCTGGGCCCCCGACGCCTTCCTCGCTCGGGCTGTCCGGGCGTGAACTCCCGATCCCCTCGCTCGTCGGCGTGTCGCACCCATTCGAACAGGTGTTCGATTATGCTTCCCCCAGTTACCAGCACCATCGGTAACCGGGCGCTGTCAGAGGCCCGACCTATGGTCCGCTTCACGCGCAGTTACAGGGACTGCGCGAACCCCTAAGGAGCAACATGGCCCCCAGCACCACCCCCGGCAACGATCGCGAGAAGGCCCTCGACAGCGCCCTTGCCCAGATCGAGCGCCAGTTCGGCAAAGGCTCGGTCATGCGCCTCGGTCAGGAAGACCGTCCGGCCATGGAGGTCATCCCCACGGGTTCTATCGCCCTGGACATCGCGCTCGGCATCGGCGGTCTGCCGAAGGGTCGTGTGATCGAGGTCTACGGCCCCGAGTCGTCGGGTAAGACCACCGTCGCACTCCACGCCATCGCCAATGCCCAGCGCAACGGCGACATCTGTGCATTCATCGACGCCGAACACGCACTCGATCCCGAATACGCCAAGAAGCTCGGGGTCGACATCGACGCACTCCTCGTCTCGCAACCGGACACCGGTGAGCAGGCGCTCGAGATCGCGGACATGCTCATCCGCTCCGGTGCCATCGGACTGATCGTGATCGACTCCGTTGCAGCACTCGTGCCCCGCGCCGAAATCGAAGGCGAGATGGGTGACTCCCACGTCGGTCTGCAGGCTCGCCTCATGAGCCAAGCACTCCGCAAGATCACCGGCGCGCTCTCGAATTCGAACACCACCGCAATCTTCATCAACCAGCTCCGCGAGAAGATCGGCGTCATGTTCGGTAGCCCCGAAACCACCACCGGTGGCAAGGCGCTGAAGTTCTACGCATCGGTCCGTCTCGACGTCCGCCGCATCGAGGCACTGAAGGACGGTCAGGACGTCGTTGGTAACCGCACCCGCGTCAAGGTCGTGAAGAACAAGGTTGCACCGCCCTTCAAGCAGGCGGAGTTCGACATCCTCTACGGCGAAGGCATCAGCCGCGAAGGCTCGCTCATCGACATGGGCGTCGAGCACGGCATCGTCCGCAAGGCCGGCGCCTGGTACACCTACGACGGCGACCAACTCGGCCAGGGCAAGGAGAACGCCCGCACCTTCCTGAAGGACAATCCGGATCTCGCCAACGAGATCGAGACGCGCATCAAGGAAACCCTTGGTGTCGGAGTCAAGGTTGAAGAGCCGACGCCGATCGACGCGTAGTCACAGTCGCAATGAGGGGTTGGCAGACGCCAACCCCTCATTTGATATTGAAGACGATGCGCCGATGACGCCTGAGCGCATGACAACGCTCGCAAAGAACATGGTGCTGCGGAAACTCACCCGTGCTCCGCAGACGAGGCAACAGCTCGCCGACTACCTGAGCGAGCGTGGCATTGCGGAGGAGATCGTTTCCGAGGTCCTCGGCCGCATGACGGACGTCGGTCTGATCAACGATGCAGAATTCGCAGCGATGTTCGTGCGGGCCAAGCGGGCGTCCCGCGGTCTTGCGCCACGCGTGCTCGCCCAGGAACTCCGTCAGCGCGGAGTGGACGACGACATCATCACGACGGAACTTGCCGCTATCTCGCCCACCGATGACCGTGACCTCGCGAAATCGCTGGTTGCCAAGAAGTTGATGGCAACCGCCCGCCTCGACAAGGAGACCCGCATACGGCGGCTGACGTCGATGCTCGTGCGCAAGGGGTTCAGCGCCGGGCTTGCGTTCGAGGTCGTGCGCGAAGCCATCGGTGAACTTCCTGCGGAGGACTGAGCGCAGGAGCGGCGGCTAAACTTCGGCTCCATGTCGACGCGCACCTACGAGATCCGCACGTACGGATGTCAGATGAATGCGCATGACTCCGAGCGCATTGCCGGGCTGCTCGAAGAGTCCGGATACGTCCCCGCTGCGGAAGGTGTGCTCGCCGATCTCGTCGTGTACAACACCTGCGCCGTGCGTGACAACGCGGATCAGCGCCTGTACGGCAATGTCGGGCAGCTCGCGTCACGCAAGCCCGAGAACCCCGGCATGCAGATCGCGATCGGCGGCTGCTTGGCACAGAAGGACCAGCACACGATCCTGCAGAAGGCGCCCTGGGTCGACGTCGTTTTCGGTACCCACAACATCGGCTCCCTTCCGGTGCTGCTCGAACGTGCGCGGATCCAGCAGGAGTCGCAGGCCGAGTTCCTCGAATCGCTTGAGGTGTTCCCGTCCACCCTGCCGACGAAACGTGAATCGTCGTTCGCCGCATGGGTGAGCATCAGCGTGGGCTGCAACAACACCTGCACGTTCTGCATCGTGCCGTCGTTGCGCGGCAAGGAAAAGGACCGTCGGCCCGGCGACATCCTCAACGAGATCACGGCACTTGTTGCCGACGGCGTCATCGAAGTCACGCTGCTCGGCCAGAACGTCAACGCGTACGGCGTCGAATTCGGTGATCGGGAGGCGTTCGCGAAACTGCTGCGCGCCTGTGGCGAGATCGAGGGCCTCGAGCGGGTGCGCTTCACCTCGCCGCATCCGAAGGACTTCACCGACGACGTCATCGCCGCGATGGCCGAGACGCCGAACGTGATGCCGCAGTTGCATATGCCACTGCAATCGGGCAGCGATCGGATCCTTGCGGCGATGAAACGTTCGTATCGTTCGGAGAAGTACCTCGGCATCCTCGACCGTGTCCGTGCCGCAATGCCGGATGCAGCCATCACCACGGACATCATCGTCGGCTTCCCCGGCGAAACCGATGAGGACTTCGAGCAAACGCTCGACGTCGTGCGCAAGGCGCGCTTCAGCGGAGCGTTCACCTTCGAGTATTCACCTCGGCCAGGTACGCCTGCGGCAACAATGGAGGAACAGGTGCCCGCAGCAGTGGTGAGCGAGCGCTACATGCGCCTTGTCGAGTTGCAGAACGAGATCGCGTGGGAAGAGAACAAGCGGAAGCTCGGCGAAGTCGTCGAAGTGATCGTGCGCGAGGCCGAAGGGAAGAAGGACGACCGCACGGATTCGGCGTGTTCTCGTCGAATTCCTTGGAGTTCGCATCGTGCAGACCGCCGATCGTGCGCGCATACTCGATGA
>CAXBQV010000044.1:0-13463 GCA_963978265.1 uncultured bacterium
CCGTGATGTAAGGGGGAATCGGTTCGCCGGGATTCACCAACGTCTGGAACTCGCCAACGACTTCTCCGCCGCAGATCTTCACCGCGCCGATCTCGGTGATGCCGGCATCGACGGGGGAGCCGCCGGTGGTTTCGAGGTCGACGACGACGAACACCGATGCCGACAACACCTGGCCGAGGTCGTCGATGAGCAACTGCGCGGTCATACGCCAACCGTAGGAGCAGCCCCTGACAGGGGGTGCCGACGACGCGCTCGCAGACGCTGGATACGCTGTCGAACATGAACCTCGCCCCGAACATGCGGCTGCGCTGCAGCAAGTGCGGCAATCTCACGCGCTTCGACATCGTTGCAACGACGCGTGCGCGCACGTTCTGGCACTTCGATCTTGCCGGGGCGCCGTCATCCGAGGAGTCCGAGGTCATCGAGCAGGTCGTCGAGTCCATCCATTGCCGCTGGTGCGGGGCCACCGAAGGCGTCGAACAGGTGCCTGTGCCGTAGGGCTGTCAGACCCCGTCCCTACCGTGTTCCGCGGGAGGGTCCATGCTCATCGACTGCAATACCTGCGCAATGCGCGACATCGCCTGCCACAACTGTGTCGTCACCCATTTCCTCGCCCAACCGACGGAACTTGCCACTGGGGAGGCTGAGGCGCTTTCCGTCCTCCACGAGGCTGGCTTCGTCCCCCCGATGCGGATGACGGCCCCCGTGGCCCGTTCGGAGCGACGGGCGGGGCTCGGCTGAGGGGTTGCTACCGTGTGCCGGTGCACACCTTCCTCCGCAGCGGCCTGGCGGCCGTGCTCGCGCTTGCGCTGCTTGGCGTCGAGCCTGCTGCGGCCGCCCAGGATCCGCGGCTGAAGAAGGTTGAGGCGCAGGTCGCCGACCTCGAATCGAAGGCCGAATCGGCTGCCGAGGACTGGAATGCCGCTCGGATGAAGCTGCGCGCGTCCGAACTGCGGGTGGCCGCCCTGAAGCGGAAGGCCTCTACGGAGCGGGCCGCGTTCAATGCGGTGGCAAAGGACCTCGGCCGGCTCGTCGCCGCGATGTACAAGTCCGGGATGATCGACCTCGACGTCCAGGCGCTGTTCGCCGACGACCCCACGAAGTTTCTCGCACAGATGTCGGCGGTGCAGCAGATCGGCTCGAATCAGGCGGTCACGCTCAAGCGCATCCAGTCACGCCGATTGTCATTGGTGCAGGCGGAAGCAGCAGTGAAGGCAGAGGAGGCCATTGCGAAAGCCCTGGCGTCGGAAGCTGCAGTGCACAAGAAGGCAGCTGATCTCGCCCTCGCCAAGGCGTCGAAGATCCTTGCCGGATTGCAGGCCGCGGAACGCAAACGCTTGGCCGAAATCCAAGCCGCCCAGCGAGCTGCCGACGCCCGGCGCGCTGCAGAGGCGAGCGCATCGCTCAATGCGTCGCTTGCAAAGGTCTCGGCACGCCTTCGCACCGTCATCAAGTACGCGCTCGCCCAGGTGGGTGATCGTTACCGGATGGGCGCCACCGGCCCGTCGGCGTTCGACTGCAGCGGCTTGGTGCTGTCCAGCTACCGGCAGATCGGCATCTCGCTTCCGCACTACTCGCGTGCGCAGTACTCCGCGACGCGACGTGTGTCCCGAGGTTCACTCCTGCCCGGCGATCTCGTCTTCTTCTTCGGGCGCGGCATCAAGCACGTCGGCATCTACATCGGCAGCGATCGGTTCGTGCATGCGTCGAATCCGCGTTACGGCGTGCGCGTCACATCGCTCAGCGAGCCGTACTACCTGATGCGCATCTCCGGCTACGGCCGCGTCGTGCGCTAGTCGCGGTACAGCGACTCCACTGCCTCCGCGGCTTCCTTCATCACAACATTGCGACGAAGTTTGAGCGACGGCGTCAGCTGTCCACCGGCCTCGGTCCAGTCGGTCGTGAGGATCTTGAACTTCCGGATCGACTCCGCCGTCGACACCATTCGGTTCGCGCCATCGACTGCCTGTTGGATATCGGCGATGAGTTCCGGGTTGTCGTGGAGGTCGACAGCCGTCGCGTTCTCCGGCAGGCCGTGCGCGCGAGCCCAGGGACCGAGCGCTTCCGGGTCCAGCGTGATGAGTGCAGCGACATAGGGCCGGTTGTCGCCGACGACCATGCACTGGCTCACCAACGCGTGTGCGCGGATGCGGTCCTCGAGCGGCGCTGGCGCCACGTTCTTGCCCTGCGCGGTCACCAGGAGTTCCTTCTTACGTCCGGTGATGAAGAGGAATCCGTCGTCGTCGATGTGACCGACGTCGCCGGTGTGGAACCAGCCGTCGGCGTCGATGACGTCACCGGTTGCGACCGGATTGCGGTAGTAGCCGCGCATCACCGACGCGCCCTTGGCCAGGATCTCACCGTCGTCGGCGATTCGAAGGGTGATGCCGGGAAGTGCGGGCCCGACGCTGCCAACCCGAACCCGGGACGGGCGGTTGACCGTGAGCGGAGCGGTGGTTTCGGTCAGGCCGTAGCCCTCGAGCGCGACGAGCCCGATTCCGCGGAAGAAGTGGCCGAGTCGGGCACCGAGGGCCGCGCCGCCGGAGACAGCCCACTGCACGTTGCCGCCGAGTCGCGCACGGATCTTCTTGTACACGAGCGCATCGAATACCGCGTGCTTGATCGACAGTGCCAGCGGGACACGGCCCGCTTCGGAGGCTTTGCTGTATGCGATGCATACCGCCGCCGCGGCGTCGAAGATCTTGCCTTTGCCTTCCTCGTACGCCTTCTGCTGCGCAGCGTTGAAGATCTTCTCGAAGACGCGCGGGACTGCGAGCACGAAGTTCGGCTTCATGACACCGAGATCGTCGACCAGCCGCGTTGCATCGGGTGCGTATGCGGTCTTGAGACCAGATTCCATCATGATGCACTGGATGGCGCGACCGAAGATGTGGGCCAGCGGGAGGAAGAGCAGGGTTGACGTGTTTGGGTCGTCGAAGATCTCGGGCACTGCACTGCGCGCCTGATCGGTGATGTGCAGCATGTTCCCGTGCGTGAGTTCGCAGCCCTTCGGATTCCCAGTGGTGCCGGAGGTGTAGACGATGGTCGCGATGTCATCGAGTCGGACGCCGCTGCGACGCTCCTCGATGTCGCCGTCGGAGACATTCACGCCGGCGGCACTGATGAGCTCGAGGCCGTCAGCCTCAATCACCCAGGAGTGCTGCACGACGGTTTCCGTCACTTGGTAGAACTGCTGCAAATGGTGCTGCTTCTCGACGACAAGGGCCACTGCTCCGGAGTCGCGCAGGATCCACTGCATCTGCTCGACGCTGCTCGTCTCGTAGATCGGCACCGTGACGCAGCCGGCGTACCAGATCGCGTAGTCGAGGATCGTCCATTCGTGCCGAGTTCGCGACATCACCGCAATGCGATCTCCCGGCCGGATACCGCAGGCGCTGAAGCCTTTCGCCACGTGCTTGACCCGCTCGTGCACGTCCGCTGCCGAGGTGTCGATCCAGGCATCACCCTCACGGCGCACCATGAGAATGCGGGATGGCGTGCGTTGTGCATGGTGCACCAGTGCGTCGGTGAGATTCCCACCCGTCCGCGGTGACGTCATGAATGGTTCGGTGACTTCGCGCATGGCCCCTCCAAGTGTGCGCCCACGCTAGTCCGCGCTCCCACCGGCGGGAAGCACCTCGTAGGCTTTCTCCGGAGGTTCACATGTCTCTTGCAATCGGCGTCGACCTCGGCGGCACCAAGATCGCCGCCGGCGTGGTGGACGAGGCCGGTCAGATCCTCGACGAGCGCCGACAGCCCACGCCGACGTCGAGCGCCGAAGCAGTCGTGGATGCGATGGTCTCGATGATTCGCGAACTGCAGGCGGCACACCCGGTGACGGCCGTCGGAATCGGTGCGCCGTGCTTCATCGCCCACGATCGTGACTACGTGATGTTCACCGCGAACCTGCCGATCCGCGATATCCGGCTCGGGAGCGCGGTGGCGGAGAAGACGAACCTTCCGACGATCGTGGAAAACGACGCGAATGCCGCGGCATGGGCTGAATTCCAGTTCGGCGCCGCGCGGGGCGCGACGGACATGGTGCTCATCACGCTTGGCACAGGTCTCGGCGGTGGACTGGTGGCCAACGGTGAACTCATCCGCGGCGCCTTCGGCGTCGCCGCCGAAGTGGGTCACATCGAGATGGTGCACGGCGGACGCCGATGCGGCTGCGGCCTCGTCGGCTGCTGGGAGGCATACGCGAGCGGCAGCGGTTTCGTGCGCACTGCGCGCGAACTTGCGGCCGAGCGTCCCACTGACGCGACGGTGTTGCTGGCCCTCGGCGACGGCACCGCAGAAGGTGTGCAGGGCATGCATGTCACGGAGGCAGCACGGAAGGGCGATCCGGTTGCGACCGAAGCATTCCGTGTGACTGGTGAATACATCGGGCGTGGCTTGGCAATCCTCGGCACGGTGCTTGATCCATCCACCTATGTCATCGGTGGCGGCCTGTCGGACGCATCGGATCTCTTCATGCACCATGTCACGGCCGCATTCGCGGAGCACATTTCGGCACGGGCGCACCGACCGCAGGCGAAGTTCAACGTGGCCGTGCTCGGCAATGCCGCAGGCATTGTGGGTGCGGCGGATCTTGCCCGCCGCTGATCAGGACAGTCGCCGGATGAACTGCAGCGACGTCTGGAAGATCTCCTCCGCGTCGTAGTCGAGGGTTGCGACGTGGTAGCTGTTATTGAGGGTCACCGTGGTTTTGTCGGTCGAGGCGGTGTGCTGTGCGATCCACTGCGCATTGCTTGATTCCACGACATGGTCGTCGACAGAGTTGAAGATGAGCGCAGGTTGCGTCACGCTGGAGATGTCGGCGGACACGTTGCGCCACAGATCCTGCAATTGCACGAATGCCTTCACCGGGAGACGGTCGTAGCAGTACTCGTTCATACCGGGCTTCTTGATGTCGTTGCCGATGCCGGGAAGCGACGGCAACACGTACTGCAGCACTTTCGCGAACTTCGCCCGCGGGTCGGTGGTGTGAACCGAGGCGTTGACGAGGACGACGCCGGCGATGTCCGGCAATGTCTGGCAGAGTCGAAGCGCCAGGGTGCCACCCATGCTCAACCCGGCAACGAACACGACATCGCACCGCTGGCGCAACTCGTCGAGCGCGCTCGCCTGCGTGGTGAACCAGTCATGCCAGGTGGTGCGGTTCATCTCCTGCCATGAACTCCCGTGCCCGGGCAGAAGCGGGAGTCGCACCGAGTAGCCGTGACGGGCGAGGAATTCCGCCCACGGACGCATCGAGGCGGGGGAGCCGGTGAAACCGTGACAGAGCAGCACGCCGACGGTGCCACCGTCATGACTGAACGGCTGCGTCGCGGAGTTGTGCCACATGTTGCAATGGTGTCACGCATCCGAACCCCGGGGAACGGATCTGCCCAAACTGCCGTACTGTTGCCCGCATGCTGTACTGGTTCCTCAAGCTGTTTGTGCTGGGTCCGGTCATCCGCGGGCTCTACTGGCCGAAGGTTGTCGGCAGGAAGAACTTCCCCAAGACCGGTGCAGCCATCCTTGCGTCGAACCACCTGTCGTTCAGCGATTCGTTCTTCCTTCCGCTGGTGGCCCCGCGCCGGATCACCTTCCTCGCGAAGAGTGAGTACTTCACCGGCCGCGGGTTGAAGGGGTGGATCAGTCGCGCCTTCTTCAGCGGCGTCGGCCAGGTCCCGATCGACCGCAGCGGCGGACGTGCATCGGAAGCCGCGATCCAGACCGGACTTCGGATCCTCGCGCAAGGCGACCTCCTTGGCATCTATCCGGAGGGCACCCGTTCACCCGATGGCCGCCTCTATCGCGGTCGGACCGGCATTGCGCGGATGGCACTCGAAGCCGGCGTACCGATCGTTCCGGTGGCGATGGTCGGAACCTTCGAAGTGCAGCCAACGGGCAAGGTGCTGCCGCGTATCAAGCGAGTCAAGGTCGTCTACGGCGCACCGATGGACTTCAGTGAATTCGCCGAGCAGTCCAAGGACCCGGTCGTGCTGCGCAACATCACCAATCAGGTCATGCAGGCGTTGCAGGTGCTCTCCGGGCAGGAGTACGTCGATATCTACGCGACGAAAGCCCGCGAACTGCTCACCCAACAGGCGACGGCCGAATCCGACGAAGAAGCGCGGATGCAGGCAGAGGAAGCAGCTGACGCAGAAGAGGAGTGACGCCTCAGTGCGCCGCTACCGTCCGCCCCTTCGGCTGGGCGATGTCCTCGAGAAGTTCGATGAACCACGGCTGTTCGACATCGAACGGTTTCGCGCCCTTGATCCGCGGGAACTCGATCGCCCGCAGTTCATTGCCGCGCTCCTCGTCGTGGCCAACGAGCCCTGGCGTTCCCGCGAAGGCAGCTGACACCGCGACCTCAACGCATTCCCTGATGAGGTGCAGATCGCGCTCACCTGCCGCCGCAGCGCGTGCGTAGTAGCCGCTCTTCTGCACAAGCACCTTCTCGGCACCGATCAGCGGACCGAACTGCTTACCGAACCAGTTGCCGGGATTGATGAGGTCCAACTTCACGTGCCCGAATGGATCGCGCGGGACTTCCTCACCCCGTGATTCCATTTGTTCGACGATCGCATCGATGCCCGCACCCTCGGACAGGAAGATGTTGACGTTGCCAACGGTGTTCATGACCTCGGACAGTCGCGAGGCTTCTGCGTCGATGTCGATCTCCATTTCGGGAACGTAGACGGCGTGGATGTCGCGTCGCGCCCGCGGTACGCCGAACGCATCGAGCCATTCGCGGCCATCGAGCAGTTTGCGGTACGCGACGGCCGTGGCGGCAGTGAGCCATCCACAGTGGCGGCCCATCACTTCGTGGATCACCAATGTGCGTGGACTCGCGCTGTGCTCGGAGACGACATTCTCGAAGAACGTTGCACCGTGATCAGCGGCCGTCCAAGCGCCAAGGCTCTGCGCGATCGGCACGATGTCGTTGTCGATGGTCTTCGGAAGTCCGACCACGGTCAGTCCGTAATCGTTTGCCGCAAGGAATGCTGCGAGGTCTGCAGCGGCGGTATTCGTATCGTCGCCGCCGATGGTGTGCAGGACGTCGACGCCGTCCTTCACGAGTTGCTCCGCTGCCACTCGCTGCGGGTCCTCGCCCTCGTTGACGAGGCCGCGCTTCACGCAGTCCTTGACGTTCGTGAGCTTGACGCGTGAGTTCTGGATTGGTGAACCACCGAACCCGTGGAGCAGGTGTGCGTGCTTGCGGATCTCGGGTGTGACGACGAGTTTCTCACCTCGAAGCAGACCGGCGTAGCCGCCGACGTACGCAATGATCTCGACGTCGGGAGCGAGTTCCGTGTAGCGCTGGATAAGTCCGCCAACGGCGGATGAGAGGCAGGGCGCGAGGCCGCCAGCCGTGAGCAGCGCAACCTTCTTGATCGTCATGGTGGAGACCCTTCCGTACGGGGAAAACCTACCGATGTTCGCGTCGCTGCATGCAGCCGGGGTCCGCGAACTGCGTGCGGTCGATGCATGGATAGAATTCCCCAATGAATTCGCCGATCCAATGGCCGGAACTGCCTGCCGTGCAACAGCCGGTGTGGCCAGACCCTGCCGCGCTCGAATCGGCGCTCGACGAACTCCGCGTACTTCCGCCGCTCGTCTTCGCAGGTGAATGTGACCTCTTGAAGCAGCGGCTTGGCGAAGTGGCGCAGGGCAAGTCGTTCGTACTCATGGGCGGCGATTGTGCTGAGACGTTCGCAGCGAACACCGCGAATTCCATTCGCGCACGGCTCCAAACGGTGCTGCAAATGGCGATCGTCCTCACCTATGGCGCGCAGTTGCCGGTTGTGAAAGTGGGCCGGATGGCCGGCCAGTACTTCAAGCCGAGATCGAATCCGAGTGAGACCCGTGACGGTGTCACCATGGATTCGTACAAGGGCGACGGCATCAACGACATCGCATGGAACGCAACGTCCCGCCGACCGGATCCGCAGCGACTCGTGAAGGCGTACCACGCCTCGGGCGCCACCTTGAACCTCGTGCGCGCATTCACGCAGGGCGGATACGCAGACCTGCGACAGGTACACGCGTGGAACCAGGATTTCGTCCGCGCGTCGGCCGCCGGACAGCAGTACGAGCGCATCGCCGGTGAAATCGACCGCGCACTCGCGTTCATGGCTGCCTGCGGAGCGGACCCCGAGGAGTTCCGACGTGTCGAGTTCTACGCAGCACATGAAGCCCTCGTGCTCGACTACGAGCGCGCTCTGACGCGCATCGACTCGCGGACCGGCCTGCCCTACGACGTCTCGGGCCATTTCGTCTGGATCGGCGAGCGCACCCGCCAGCTCGGCGGTGCACATCTGGACCTCGCCTCTCGGATCCAGAATCCGATTGGGGTGAAACTCGGTCCGACCACAACGCCGGAACAAGCGTTGGAGATGTGCGAGATCCTCAACCCCGATCGCGTGCCTGGCCGTCTGACGTTCATCACCCGCATGGGCCGCGACCAGATCCGCACGGCGCTACCGGGCATTGTGCGCGCCGTCACGGATGCCGGACATCCGGTCGTGTGGTGCTGTGATCCGATGCACGGAAACACCCGCGAGACCGCCACCGGATACAAGACGCGTGTCTACGACGATGTGCTCGACGAGGTCATCGGCTTCTTCGAAGTACACAAGGCGCTCGGCACGCATCCCGGCGGCCTGCACATCGAACTCACCGGTGATGATGTCACCGAATGCATCGGCGGCACCGAAGGCATCACGGAAGCCGAAGTCGGGGATCGGTATGAAACCGCCTGCGACCCGCGCCTCAACCGTGAACAGTCGCTCGAACTCGCATTCCATGTGGCCGACATGCTGGTCAATCGCTGATGCGTGCCCTGACGGAAGTGGCGACGTTCGTCGGTCCGTTGAGTTTCGTCTGGGATGACGATGCGATCGGCATCGATGCCGCCGGGAATCCCTGCCGAGGCGCGGTCACGCGATCGTGGTTCGCTGCGCGTTCAAAGGTGAAGACGCAGGGCACGACCTATGTTCCCGCTGACCGTGCGACCGGCGACCTCAAGGACGTCATTGCGGCGGTCAGACGGTGGTCTGATGGCGATGCGGACGCGCTGAATCCGGTTCCGGTCCTGCAGGTGGGGAGCGAATTCCGCCAGAAGGTCTGGCAGGCGCTGCGTCGGGTTCCCGGTGGGGACGTCGTCACGTACCAGCAACTCGCGAAGAACGCCGGCAATTCGACGGCCGTGCGTGCCGTCGGCACCAGCATGGCGGTCAACGCAGTTGCACCGTTCGTTCCCTGCCACCGGGTTGTGAAAACCGGCGGTGAGGTCGGCAACTACGCCTACGGTTCGGAAATGAAGGTCGAGATCCTGCTGCGCGAGGGATTGATCGTCGACTAGACGATCGTGATGGTGACCGTGGTGCCACGCGGAACCACGGTGCCGGCCTTCGGGGATTGGTCCTGCACGATGTTGATGAGGCGTTTGCCCGACGTCTTCACCGTCACCTTCAACCCAGCGGCCTTGAGCACAGATTCGGCGCGGCTCCGCGACAACTTGAAGACATCCGGCACTTTCACCGGTGCCGGTCCCTTGCTCACGAGGATCTTCACGCTGCTTCCACGCTGCACTGCGACACCTGCACGGGGGTCGGTGCTGATGACCAGCCCGGACTTGACCGTGTCGTTGAACTCCGTGGCACTCGACGTCGTGAATCCGGCCGCGGTCAGCGTCGACGCCGCGTCGGCGAGTGCCTTGCCAGAAACGTTCGGGATCGGTACCGGCGCGGGGCCCTTGCTGATCGTGACGTCAACCGATTGCTTCGGTTGCATGATCGTGCCGCTCGCGGGTCGGCTGGAGATGATCCGGCCCGACGGCACCGCATTGTCGTAGACGTACACGGCGCGACCGACGTCGAGCTTCACTTCTGCGAGCGCGGATTTCGCGTCCGCGAGCGAGTTCCCGACGAGGTTCGGAACGGCATATCGCTCCGGACCCTTCGAGACGAGCACGTTCACGAGCTCACCGTGCGGGAGATTGGTCCCGGCCTCGGGGTCCGTGCTGATGACAGCACCTTCTGGCACGGTCTTGCTCCACTGCGCGTCCACCGCAACCGCGAGGGACGCGCCGGTGATGAGGTCTGTTGCGGTCGACTGCTGCAATCCGACGACATCGGGCACCGCACTGTGCGTTCCAACCGTGAAATACCAACCGGCGGCAAGCGTCAGTGCTACGAGCCCGGCTGCGAGCGGCAGTTTCCTTCGACGCCGTCGGGGTTGCTCGTCACGAGCCAGTGTCACGGTGCGCTGTGCGGGCGACGGTTCGTCATCGATGATGACGGTGTGCTGCGCCGGCATCGGGACCGGCGTGTAGTGCTGGTCCACCGCGGCACGCGCAGTTCGCACCGCAGCGAGGAACTCGCGCGCGTTCTGGAATCGCTGCGCCGGGTCGCGCCGGGTCGCCTTTTCGACGAGGGTGTCGATCGTTGCCGAGAGGCCCGGCGTCGACACCGACGGCGCGGGAACGTCGTTATGCACGTGCTGGTACGCGACGGCCAGTGGTGTCTCGCCCGTGTGCGGAACGTTGCCGGTGAGGAGTTCGTAGAGCAGGACGCCAGCGCCGTACACATCGCTGCGCGCGTCTGCGTAACCCCGGTCCACCTGTTCGGGGGAGAGGTACGCGACAGTCCCGATGAGCACACCCTGGGTGGCAGCGCTCATGGGTGACGCGACGATCGCGCGGGCGAGACCGAAATCCGTGACTTTGATCCGCCCGTCGTCGCTGATGAGCACGTTCTCGGGTTTCACGTCCCGATGCACGAAACCGGCATCGTGCGCGGCGGCAAGCGCTTGCAGCACCGGATCGAGGATTGCGAGCGCCTGGGTCTCGGTCAGGGCGCCCCGCGCAGCCATGATGTCGCGCACGGTGCGGCCGCTGACGTACTCCATGACGAGGTACACGACGCCGGTGTGCGCATCGCGGCCCTGATCATGGACGGCGACCACGTGCGGATTCGTGAGCTGTGCCGCGGCGTGCGCCTCGCGCTCGAACCGGTGGACGAATTCGGGGTCCTCGGCGAGCGAGGTATGCATCACCTTCACTGCGACATTGCGTCGGAGGCGAAGATCGTTGGCGACGTACACCGTGGCCATGCCGCCGCGGGCAACAAGGGATTCGATGCGGTAGCGACCGTCGAGCGTGCGACCTATGAGGGTCTCGCGGGAATCGGTCATGGCTGCGAGTCTAGGAGCCGACTCGCTGATAGCCGTGGACGTCCTAGTCGAGTCGCAGCGAGCCGTGCGGCGTTTCGAAGGTGATTGCGACGATGCCGGCGTCGTCATCCGACGCGATCCATTCGACGTCAATATCGTCGAGCGGATGGTTCGAGGGCTCGCCGAGCCAGTCGGCAACGACCGCGGCATCGCCGGCGATTTCAATCTTCGAAATCCGAACATCGCTGTTCGCGCGCGACGGGTGCTCCGAAGCAGGGGAGATCCACTGGATGAAGAACGGCAACTGCGGATCGGAGATCAGGTCGAGCACCCCGAGTTGACGCCACTGCAGGTCGTAGCCATCGGGGCGGCGACGATGCCCGTCGATCGCGTTTCGGCCGATGCGCTCCTCGACCGGCGCGATGTCGTCAACCGACACGACCCAGCCGAGCCAACCTCCGCCGTTTTCGGCGCGGCGTCGAACCGCCTGTCCGAACGGAGCCTGTTCCGCGGCAGGATGATCGAGTGCGGCCACAACTTCGATGTACATCGTCCCCGCGAGTGGCAGTACGAAGTTCTGTGTACCGAATCGAGGGTGTCGACCACCGTCGGAAAAACCAGCGCCGAGATCGGCACCGAATCGCTGAATCGTGTCCGCCAACTCGGCGTGGCTGACAGCGTAGGAAACGTGATCGAGACGCATGGCCGGAGCCTTCCATATGGGCTATGCCGACATGAAATCGACCCCCACCGATCCGAAATCGGAGGGAGGACGTCGCCCGCGTGTCGCCGTACATCTGGAGATCCGGCGTCGCTACATTTCGGCTCGGTGACGGTGGTCGCGAGAGGGGAAGCTCGCGACCACCGTCATCCTTTTGCGTCAGGCTGCGAGCAGTTCGATCGGGTCGAAGTGCGCGAACGAACGAGCCAGCAGTGATGCGGGTGCGCGCATTTCGAGTCCGTTGCGCAAGAGCCGGGCAAGCGAATAGTCGTCGATCGAAAGCACGGCGTTGACCATGTCCTTCGCGGCGGTGAGGTCTCCGTCGAGATAGGCCATCGCTGCGCGACACGTGTACGCGGGCAGCGCGGTGGCCAGCGGACTGCGTTCGGTGATCGTGGTCAGGAGATCTCGGATGCCTGGCCGCTGAAGGCCCTGTTCCCGCGCAGACTGGGCGAGGACCGCGTCACGGAGCGGAACATCGAACAGCGATCGCGCCATATCCGACAGGACCATTCCGGCCACCGGTGCTCGCAGTGCGTCCTGCCAGGTGTCCCACATGGCCGAACGCCACCCCGAAGGATCGGCACCGCGCAGCGGCAGCGGTCGGTAGTCGCTGTGCCCCGGCAATGCGTGGGCATATCGGTTGCCCGCCCTCGGGCAGCAGCGCGTTCGTCGGCAGGTGTACGACCGCCACCGAGCCGTGCCGGCGCGCAGCGCGTGCACGACCGTCCGATGACTTGCATCGGCTGCGGCGAGCAAGGGCCGGAAATCGAGTTCAGGAGTGTCGGAGTAGGCGATTGCGATGAGCGATGTTGTTGTCGAAGGCCACCCGACCACTTCGAGCGATGCATCGTCCAGCGGTCGAGCGACGTCGAGTCGAAATGCCGACGTCGAGACGACGGTGTCGTCCTCGTCGAATCCGACGACAAGGAGGTGATCGCGGTGATCGCAGTCGACGAGATAGGGAACCGTCTCGATGCTGAAGAGCGGCTCGTTGCTGATCATGTGGTACTCCTCGGAACGATGGAATAGCGGCGGGCCTCTTTGACCCGGATGTCGAACCAGTTGGACTGCTTTACCGGCTCGGATACTTCGATACCGGTGATGCCGTTGACGTCATAGGTCGCGGCCCACAGCGTTGTGACAACGACGCGGTAGATGCCTCGTCGCACGTACACGTGTGTCACCGGACTTGCTGGCCCGGCGTAACCCGGAAGGTGGGTCGTGAGTGGTGTTCCGTGCCCGAAGTCCCACGTCCATTGCGGACGAAGGTGCAGCTGCACGTACGCTCCGGACACCGTCACCGGCGGCGGATCGAATGCGGACTGCCCGCTGTAGAACGCCGTGCGCAGATTGGTGAGGGTCGCCGGACTCGGTGCTGCACCGGGCTTGAGCGGCGGTACTGCCTGTCTGGCGAGTTCCGGAATGAGCTCGCGAATGGGAGCAGCGGGTAGTGGTGGGGTGTCGAGACACATGAGCCCGCGGTAGTGCCAACTCGGATCGCCCACCGCGGGCAATGCGGGCGCGTCGGCACGCCACACTTCGGCGACGGTCGTGCTCATCGGTGCCTGGCCGT
>CAXBQV010000045.1:0-13345 GCA_963978265.1 uncultured bacterium
ACTGCCGGAAGGCGCGCATGTGCTTGATCTGTGTTCCGGTGCAGGGCCGATCGCCATTGCGATCGCAACCGAGGTTGCGAACTGTCACGTTGTCGCCATCGAGAAGTACGCTGACGCGCAGCAGTGGGGACGTCGCAATGCCGAGAAGTATGCGACCCGCATTGCTGAACAGGGGAGTGTCCTCACCTTCGTCGACGGCGATGTCACCGACAGTGCGGTGTATGCGCCGTATGCGCACAGCATCGATGTTGTGGTGTCCAATCCGCCGTACATCCCCAACGGCATGGTGCCGCGCGATCCGGAAGTGTCGATGCACGATCCGAAGGAAGCCTTGTTCGGCGGCGCGGATGGCATGGACGTCATCCGACCACTGCTCGACGGCGCCGCCTATGTGTTGAAAGACGGCGGGCTGCTCGTCATCGAGCATGCCGATGTACAGGGCGAGGCAGCCGGGGATGCCGGTGTTCCCGCGATCGTGCGCGCACACGCGGACTTCGAAGATGTTGTGGACCACAACGATCTCACGGCGCGGCCCCGCTACACCGTCGCCCGACGAATGGCGCGTGCATGATGCGGCGCTACGACGGACGCAGTCCCGAACAGCGTGCAGCCGGCACCACCGACGCGATCGCGGCCGCGAGACGCGGCGAACTCGTCGTCGTGAACGCCGACGGCGCATACGTCATCATCACCGACGCGTTCTCCGATCGCGGCGTCGAACGGATTCGTACACTCAAACAGCGACCCGACATGAGCATCCCGGTGTTCGTCGGCCGTCCGGACACCGTCGACGGCATCTCGCCGATGCTCGGCGGCGCCGGCCGCGTGGCGCGATCGCTCATGGCGGCGTGCTGGCCCGGTGCACTCACCGTCATCGCGCAGACCCAGCCCACACTCGCGTGGAACTGCACACCGAACGGAACGGTTGCGATGCGGATGCCGCTGCACCCGTGGACCCTCGAGATCGTGCGCGGCATCGGCCCCACGGCAACCGTGCCGGTGCACAGCCACGATGCGCAACCCGTGACCGACGTCGACGCGGCCGAAGCACTGCTCGGCGACGCCGTGGCGGTGTATCTGGACGGCGGCCCCTGCCTGGCTGATGGGATGTCGTCGGTGGTGGATGCGACGGGGGAGCACGCGCGATTGGTCCGCCCCGGCGCATTCACCCTCGAGTACCTCCGCACGGTGGCGCCCGACCTCGGCGAGTGACCGCCATCTAAACTGTTGTCCCACCGACCGAAAGCGCCGCGATGACTGCAACATTCTGGGGACCGGACTTCGACGCACTGAAGGCCGTCGACCCGACACTCGCCGACATCCTCCTGCGTGAACTCGAGCGCCTGCGCGGCGGACTCCAGCTCATCGCATCGGAGAACTTCACCTCACCCGCAGTGCTCGCAGCGCTGGGCTCCACGTTGAGCAACAAGTACGCCGAGGGCTACCCGAACAAGCGCTACTACGGCGGTTGCGAAGTCGTCGACGAAGCAGAACTCATCGGCATCGACCGCGCGAAGAAACTCTTCGGCGCCGACCATGCCAACTTGCAGCCGCACTCCGGTGCGTCCGCGAACATCGCCGTCTATGGCGCATTCCTGCAGCCGGGTGACACGGTGCTCGCCATGGCACTGCCGCACGGTGGTCACCTCACGCACGGGGCTAAGGTCTCCTTCTCCGGCAAGTGGTTCAACGCCGTGCACTACGGGGTCAACAAGGACACCGAGGACATCGACTACGACCAGATGCGCGACCTCGCCCGCGAACACAAGCCGAAGATGATCATCGCCGGTGGTTCCGCGATCCCGCGCCTCATCGACTTCGCCGCATTCCGCGAGATCGCCGACGAAGTCGGTGCGAAGTTCCTCGTCGACGCGGCACACTTCATCGGCCTCGTCGCTGGCAAGGCGATTCCCTCGCCGGTGCCGTACGCGGACGTCGTCACGTTCACCACGCACAAGGTGCTGCGCGGACCGCGTGGCGGCATGATCCTGTGCAAGGAAGAGTTCGCGGCAGCCATCGACAAGGCGGTCTTCCCGATGATGCAGGGCGGTCCGCTCATGCACGGTGTTGCGGCGAAGGCCGTGAATCTCGCCGAATGCGCGACACCGGAATACCAGGCGTACGCGAAGCAGGTCATCCTCAATGCGCAAGCGCTCACTGCACGGCTGGCATCGCACGGTCTGCGTCCGACCACCGGTGGTACGGACACACACCTTGCACTGCTCGACCTGCAGGGAGTCGGTGTCACCGGTGCGGAAGCGGAAGCGCGTTCCGGCGCAGCGAGCATCGTGCTCAACAAGAACGCGATCCCGTTCGATCCGGCACCGCCGGCCGTCGCATCGGGCATCCGCGTCGGCACGCCGTCGGTGACCACGCAGGGCATGGGCGTTGCCGAGATGGAACTCATCGGCGACCTCATCGCGCGCGCCGTGCTGTCACCGGACGCCAAGGTTCACGCCGAGGTTGCGGCCGACGTTCACGCGCTCGTCGCCAAGTTCCCGGCATACCCGCGGAAGTAGCACAGTGCGCGAATACCTCCTGTGTTTGATGGTGGCGGCCGCCGTCACGTATCTCGCAACACCGGTGGTGCGTCGGCTTGCACTGCGTGCCGGTGCGTTCACCGAGATCCGCGAACGCGATGTGCACGATCAGATCACGCCGCGTTGGGGCGGGCTCGGCATGTACTTCGGATTGGTTGTCGCGTTCGCACTCGCGTCGCAACTGCCGATGATGAGTGCGGTGTACGCCGATCTCACGCAAGTCTTCGGACTGCTCGGTGGCGTGACGGTGATTGTCGTCATCGGCTTGATCGACGACCGCTGGGGTCTCGATGCACCGACGAAGTTCGCCGGTCAGGCACTCGCCGCCGGACTCCTCGCCTGGCAGGGCATCGGCTTCATCTGGTTGCCGCTCGGCAACGCAACCGTCCTCGATCCGCTCACCTCGACACTGCTCACGCTGCTCGTCGTGCTCGTGTGCGTGAACGCGGTGAACTTCGTCGACGGTCTCGACGGACTCGCGGCCGGCATCGTGCTCGTCGGCGCTGCAGCTTCGTTCGTGTACTCCTACCTCTTGAGCGTCGAGTACGGATTCGAACGCGCAACACTCTCGACCTTGATCTCGGCGATCCTCACCGGCATCTGCCTCGGGTTCCTGCCGCACAACGTGAACCCGGCACGCATCTTCATGGGTGACACCGGCGCGATGATGCTCGGACTGCTGCTGGCGTCCTGCACCGTCACGCTCACGGGCCAGGTCGATCCGAACGCACTGGGCGATACCAGTCGTGCGTCGACGGTGCTGCCGATCCTGCTGCCGCTCGCCATTCTCGCGCTGCCGATCCTCGACCTCTTCCTCGCCGTGATCCGTCGGACCCTGCGCGGCCGGAGCCCACTCGCACCGGACCGCGAACACCTTCACCACCGCCTGCTCGACCTCGGACACAGTCGCCGGTACGCCGCTGCGCTCATGCAGATCGGCGCCGCGATCCTCGCGTTCTCCACCGTCGCGCTCGCATTCGTTCCGGCCGTCTACGTCGTCGCCGTGTGCGTGCTCGCACTCGGCCTGCTCGGCTACGCGGTGTCGCAGCATCCGTCGCAGCATCCGAAGGAGACCCATGTCGGCTGATCCGCTGGTGCGCACGGCACGGATGTGGGGGCTGCTGTCCGTAGCCGTCATCGCGGTCGGCTGCGCTGCGGCGGCCTGGTTGCTCGGTGCGCCGGGGTTCTACGGCGTGCTGTTGGGGTTGACGCTCCCGACGGTGTTCTTCGGACTCACACTCGCCGTGGCACTCGGGACGCGCGCCCGTTCCGGCGGTGTGCTGGGGGCGGTGATCCTCGGATCCTGGTTGGTGAAACTCGTGCTGCTCATCGTCGCGTTGGCCGTGCTGAAGCCGCTCGACTTCTACAACCGACCACTCTTCGGCGCCGCGCTTCTGGGCTGGACCGCGGTGCTGTTGGGCGTCGAAGTCCGTGTGATCAAGCGCACGAATCAGCCTTATGTGGAGCCGATCTCGCCCGTTGGCGACCACCCCTGAGCGTCCGATAGGGTTCCGATCGATGAACGACCAGCTGTCACCCGACGGCGGTTCGGACGATCACCGCAATACCAACCCCCCGAGCGTTTCGGACGCGACGGCGTGGTCGATGATTGCGACGCTCGTCGCCGGACCTGCCACCTGGGGAGGTATCGGCTGGGCTGTTGATCGCCTACTGGGCACTGGGCGTACGTGCACACTCATCGGTGTGGTCGTCGGCTTCGTCACCAGTATCTATGTTGTGTACGTGCGATACGGACGGTTGTCCGACGGAGCGGGAGACGATCGATGATTCGCCTCAGCGGTGAAGGTGCCGGATTCCACGCGCCGGGCATCGGCGAGTTCTTCCCACCGGTCGCGCTGTTCTCGGGCACCCCGTTCGAGATGACCCGCATCAACATCATCCAGGTGATCATGACCCTGGTGCTCGTCGTCTTCTTCGTCTCCGCATTCGCAAAGCCGCAGTTCGTGCCGGCGAAGCTGCAGAACTTCGGTGAGATGGCCCTCGACTTCGTGCGGGTCCAGATCGCCGAGGAGATCCTGCACAGCAAGGCCGGCAAGTACGTGCCGCTGCTCACCACCTTCTTCTGGATGATCTTCGCCTTCAACATCACCGGCATCATCCCCGGTCTGCAGATCGCCGGAACGTCGGTTGTGGCGATCCCGTTCATCCTCGCGGTCACCACCTGGGCCGTCTTCAACGGTGCCGGTGTGAAGCAGCACGGCTTCGGGCACTACGTGAAGAACAACGTCATGCCCTCGGGTGTGCCGAAGGCGCTGTACCTGCTCGTGACGCCGATCGAATTCGTCTCCACGTTCCTTCTGCGCCCGATGACGCTCACCATCCGTCTGCTCGCGAACATGATGTCCGGGCACATGCTGCTCGTGCTGTTCTTCTCCGCGACGTCATACCTGCTGTTCGATGCGTCGGCACTCCTCAAGCCGGTCGGACTGGTCGCCTACGCGGCCGGCTTTGCGATCACCCTGTTCGAAATCCTGGTGGCGTTCCTCCAGGCCTACATCTTCACCCTGCTGGCCGCCGTCTACATCGACGGTGCGTTGGCGGAGGCCCACTAAAGACCACCCCGGCCATCCGGGGAACAACGAAAGGAAGAGCAATGTCCCTTCTCGCAGCAGCGGAAGCGCTGTCAGGCAACGTCAACGCAATGGCGTACGGCCTGGCTGCGATCGGCCCTGGCATCGGCATCGGCATCGTCGTCGGCAAGGCGATCGAGTCGATCGCACGCCAGCCCGAGGCAACCGGCGTCATCCGCGTCAACATGTTCCTCGGCATCGCGTTCACCGAAGCACTCGCGCTCATCGGTCTCGTCGCCGGCTTCCTCTTCACCTGATCCGGACTGATCGATGCTGTTCGCAGTCATTCCGTTGGCGGCCGAGACCGAGCACAACGTGCTCATCCCGGCGCTTCCGGATCTCATCTGGGGCACGGTGACGTTTGTCATCCTCTTCGTGCTCTTCAAGAAGTACGCGATTCCGCGGGTCAACCAGTTGACCGAGGAACGCGCCGAGAAGATCGAAGGCGGTCTTCGTCGTGCCGAAGAGGCGCAGGCGGAGGCGAAGCGTGCACTCGCCGAGTACCAGCAGGCACTGAGCGAAGCGCGTACCGAGGCTGCGCAGATCCGCAACAACGCCCAGCAGGAGCGCGCATCGATCGTCGCCGAGGCACGGCAGCAAGCCGAGGTCACAGCGTCGGAGATCGCGCATCGCGCAACCGAGCAGATCGCCAACGAGCGTTCGCAGGTCGTTGCCAGTCTGCAGCGTGAAGTCGGTCAGTTGGCCGTCGACCTCGCCGGTCGCATCGTGGGTGAAGTCCTCGCCGACGACGCCAAGGCGCGTGCAGCCGTCGATCGCTTCATCGCCGATCTCGAGCGTTCCGCGTCGGAGGCAGGTCGCTGATGTCCGCCGTCAGTCGGGATACCCGCGCGGCCCTTCGCCGCGAGGTGGAGGCACAGATCACCAACCTGTCGTTGGCGATCGCCGAAGAGGTGCTCGCAGTCGCGACGCTGCTCGCCGGTGACAAGTCCTTGCGCACGGCACTCGCCGACGCCGGACAGCCGGTGCAGATGCGTGAGTCGCTGCTCAAGGATCTGTTCGGTTCACGCCTGCAGCCCACCAGCGTCTCCCTGCTGCTGTCCGCGGTCCGTTCACGTTGGTCCGACGCCGATGAACTGCTCGACGCCGTCGAGGAACTCGGTGTGATCGTCGCCTTCTGTGCTGCCGAGAACGACGGCACCCTCGACCGTGTCGAAGAGGAGCTCTTCCGCTTCGGTCGCGCAGTCGAGGCGAATCCGTCGCTGCAGATGACCCTGACCGACCCGGCACTCGCCCCCGCGGGCAAGGCCGCCGTCGTGAAGGACCTCGTCGCAGCAGCCGCGGCGCCCGCCACCACGGTCGTCCTCACGCACATCGCGGCAAACCTCCGCGGTCGTCGTGTCGACGCAGCCGTAGACTCCCTGAGCAACCTCGCCGCCGCACAGCGCGAGCGCATCGTTGCGCAGGTCCGTGTCGCCATCGAGCTCTCGGCCGAGCAGCGCGAACGCATGGCTCGCGCACTCGCTCGCCTTGCAGGTCGCGACGTGCGACTCAACATCGCTGTTGATCCGTCCGTTGTCGGTGGCGCTTCCGTGCGCATCGGCGACGACGTCATCGACGGCACCATGGTTACCCGTCTTACCCAAGCCCGACGCACCCTCGTCGGATAGTTAGAGAGCAGGACACTATGACGGAGTTGTCGATCCGCCCGGACGACATCCGCGCCGCCATCGAGCGCAATGTCGCGTCGTTCACGCCCGCAACGGCACGCGAGGAAGTCGGTCGCGTGACCGAGACCGGTGACGGCATCGCGCGCGTTGAAGGACTTCACTCGGCGATGACCAACGAACTCCTCGAGTTCGAAGGCGGTCTGCTGGGCGTTGCACTCAACCTCGATGTGCACGAAATCGGTACCGTGTTGCTCGGCGAGGGTTCGCACATCGAAGAAGGCCAGCCGGTGCGCCGCACGGGTCAGGTGCTGTCCGTTCCGGTCGGCGACGGCTTCCTCGGCCGCGTCGTCGATCCGCTCGGCAATCCGATCGACGGCAAGGGCCCGATCCAGGCCGAAGGCCGCCGTGCACTCGAACTGCAGGCGCCGACGGTTGTGCAGCGCCAGCCGGTGAAGGAGCCGATGCAGACCGGCATCAAGGCCATCGACGCCATGACCGCCATCGGTCGCGGCCAGCGCCAGCTCATCATCGGTGACCGCCAGACCGGCAAGACCGCGGTGGCGATCGACACGATCATCAACCAGAAGGCCAACTGGGCCACGGGCGATCCGAAGAAGCAGGTCAAGTGCATCTACGTCGCCATCGGTCAGAAGGGTTCCACGATCGCATCCGTCCGCGGTGCGCTCGAGGAGAACGGCGCGATGGAGTACACCACCATCGTCGCTGCCCCTGCATCCGATCCGGCCGGCTTCAAGTACCTCGCCCCGTACACCGGCTCGGCCATCGGCCAGCACTGGATGTACAAGGGCCAGCACGTCCTCATCGTGTTCGACGATCTCTCGAAGCAGGCCGAGGCCTACCGTGCCGTGTCGCTGCTCCTGCGTCGTCCGCCGGGTCGCGAGGCGTACCCCGGTGACGTGTTCTACCTCCACAGCCGTCTGCTCGAGCGTTGCGCGAAGCTGTCCGACGAACTCGGTGGCGGCTCGATGACCGGTCTGCCGATCATCGAGACCAAGGCGAACGACGTGTCGGCCTACATCCCGACCAACGTCATCTCGATCACCGACGGTCAGTGCTTCCTCGAGTCCGACCTCTTCAACTCCGGCGTCCGCCCGGCCATCAACGTCGGCATCTCGGTGTCACGCGTCGGCGGTTCGGCACAGGTGAAGGCGATGAAGAAGGTTGCCGGTCGCCTGCGCCTGGACCTCGCGCAGTACCGCGAACTCGAAGCATTCGCCGCGTTCGGCTCCGACCTCGATGCCGCATCGAAGGCACAGTTGGCCCGTGGTGCGCGCCTCGTCGAACTGCTGAAGCAGGGCCAGTACAGCCCGTTCTCGGTCGAGCACGAAGTCGTGTCCGTCTGGGCCGGTACCACCGGTCAGCTCGACGACGTCCCGGTTGAGGATGTCCGTCGTTTCGAAGGCGAGTTCCTCGACTACATCGCACGTGATCACGCCGGTGTGCTCGCAGGTATCCGCGAGAAGCTCGACCTCACCGATGACATCGTTGCCGGGCTCGAAGCGGCAATCCGTGCGTTCAAGCGTCAGTTCGTGACCGCTGCAGGTCACCAGCTGATCAAGGACGAGCCGGTTGCATCGCTCGACAAGGACGAAGTCGACCCGACCAAGATCACAGTGGTGAAGAAGTAGTCCATGGGTGCACAACTTCGAGTCTTCCGAGGACGGATCAAGTCCGTTAAGGCGACTAAGAAGATCACGAAGGCGATGGAGCTGATTGCGTCGTCGCGCATCGTGAAGGCGCAGCAGCGTGTTGAAGCTGCGACCCCGTACACCCGTGCGCTCAGCGCCGCTGTCACCGCCGCCGCATCGAACGGCAGCACCGTGCATCGGCTGACCACTGCACCGGAAACGCGTACCCGCGCGGCCGTCTGCATGATCACTGCGGACCGCGGCCTCGCCGGCGGCTACTCCTCGAACATCATCCGCGAGGCGGAAGCGCTCACCAACCTGCTGAAGGACGAGAACGTTGCGGCATCGCACTTCCTCGTCGGTCGCAAGGCGGTCAACTTCTTCCGCTTCCGCGAACGTCCGATCGCAGGGCAGTGGACCGGGTTCACCGATCAGCCGCGCTACCAGGACGCCGTGGACATCGCGAACGGTCTGCTGGCCGCGCTCAACACGTCCTCGGGGGATGGCGGTGTCGATGAGATCCATCTCGTCTACACGCACTTCGAGAACATGGCCGTGCAGCGACCGGTTGTGAAGCGGCTCATCCCGCTCGAGGTCGAGGAGACAACTGTCGAGCAAGCGGCAGCAAGTGGTCTGGTACCGCCGCTGTACGAGTTCGAACCCTCCGCAGAGGCCGTGCTCGACGCACTGCTCCCGCGCTACATCACGAACGTCGTGTGGAACGCATTGCTGTTGGCTGCTGCCAGCGAACATGCCGCCCGCCGTCGTGCAATGAAGTCCGCGACGGACAACGCCGAGGAACTCATCAAGTCACTAACCCGACAGGCCAACCAGGCCCGTCAGGCCGAAATCACCCAGGAAATCAGCGAGATCGTCGGCGGCGCCGATGCCCTCGCTTCCGCGAAGTAACGAAAGAGGACACCATGACAACTACGACCGCAGGCCGCGTTGCTCGCGTCACCGGTCCAGTCGTCGACGTTGAGTTCCCGGTCGAAGGCATGCCGGAGATCTACAACGCTCTGACCGTCGAAGTGGACCTCGGTGAGGTCGGCAAGCGCACACTGACGCTCGAGGTTGCACAGCACCTCGGCGACAACATGGTGCGCACCATTTCGATGCAGCCCACCGACGGCCTCGTTCGCGGCTCCGTCGTGACCAACACCGGTGACTCCATCACCGTGCCGGTCGGCGACGTCACCAAGGGCCACGTGTGGAACACGCTCGGCGAGCCCCTCGACGTCCCGAAGTCGTCGCTGCAGATCAACGAGCGTTGGGGCATCCACCGCCAGCCGCCGTCGTTCGACCAGCTCGAGTCCAAGACCGAGGTGTTCGAAACCGGCATCAAGGTCATCGACCTCCTCACCCCGTACGTGAAGGGCGGCAAGATCGGCCTCTTCGGTGGTGCAGGCGTCGGTAAGACGGTGCTCATCCAGGAAATGATCTACCGCGTCGCTGAGAACTTCGGCGGTGTGTCGGTGTTCGCCGGTGTCGGCGAGCGCACCCGTGAAGGCAACGACCTCTTCGGTGAAATGACCGAGACCGGTGTTATCGAGAAGACTGCCCTGGTCTTCGGTCAGATGGACGAGCCGCCGGGCACGCGTCTTCGCGTCGCGCTGTCGGCACTCACCATGGCCGAGTACTTCCGCGATGTGCAGAAGCAGGACGTGCTCCTCTTCATCGACAACATCTTCCGCTTCACACAGGCGGGTTCCGAGGTGTCCACGCTGCTCGGCCGTATGCCGTCCGCAGTGGGCTACCAGCCGACCCTCGCCGATGAGATGGGTCTCCTCCAGGAGCGCATCACCTCGACGCGTGGTCACTCGATCACATCGCTGCAGGCGATTTACGTTCCCGCCGACGACCTCACCGACCCGGCCCCGGCCACGACGTTCGCCCACTTGGACGCAACGACTGTGCTCTCCCGTCCGATCTCGGAACTCGGTATCTACCCGGCAGTGGATCCGCTCGACTCGACGTCGCGCATTCTCGACCCGCGCTACGTCGGTGCCGACCACTACGCCGTTGCCTCGCGCGTGAAGCAGATCCTGCAGCGCTACAAGGAACTGCAGGACATCATCGCGATTCTCGGTATCGAAGAACTCTCCGAAGAGGATCGCATCCTCGTCGGCCGTGCACGTCGTATCCAGCGCTTCTTGTCGCAGAACACGTTCGTTGCCAAGGCGTTCACCGGTATCGACGGCTCGTTCGTTCCGGTGTCGGAGACCATCGAAGCGTTCAAGGCGATCGCCGACGGCCAGTTCGACCACTTCCCGGAGCAGGCGTTCTTCCTCTGCGGCGGTCTTGAAGACCTCGAGAAGTCGGCAGCGAAGTTGGCGGCACGCTAATGGCACTCACCGTTTCGTTGGTGTCTCCGGAGCGCAAGCTCTGGACGGGTACGGCCACGTTCGTACTCGCGCGCACCACCGAGGGCGAGATCGGCGTGCTGTCCGGTCATGAGCCGGTGCTCGGCGTGCTCGCCGCTGGCGGTGTCGTGCGCATCGATACGGAGACCGAGGGCAAGATCACCGCAGCAGTGCACGGTGGCTTCCTGTCGGTCGACATGGACGTCGTCACGATTCTCGCCGAGGTTGCGGAACTCGCCGGTGAGATCGACGTCGCCCGTGCACAGGCTGCGCTGGAGCGTGCCCGCAACGAGGAATCGGAACATGCGACGGAAGCCGCACATCGCGCCGAGGCCCGTCTCCGCGCGGTTGCCGGTCTGCATCCCTGACCTTCACTACCTTCATCTGAAGGACCCGCAACCCCGGTTGCGGGTCTTGCAGTTTTCGAACACCTGTTGGCGCAGCGCCGGTTTCGGGTGGCCGAGAATATGCACATGAAGCGCTTGCTCGTCCTCCCGCTGTTGGCACTGCTGCTCGCCGGTTGCACGTCGTCGTCGGACCACGGGCACATGGACGACATGATGGAATCCCCGGCCACGAACAGCGCGTACTCCACGACCGACGTCATGTTCGCGGAAATGATGATCCCGCACCATCAGCAGGCGGTCGTCATGAGCGACCTCGCACTGGAGCGCTCGACGAATGCGGATGTCCGCGCGCTCGCGCAGCAGATCCGCGATGCGCAAGCACCTGAGATCGAGCAGATGAAGACGTGGGGCGCCACCGGCGAGGAACACATGGGGCACACGATGCAGGGCATGCTGACCGACAGTGAGATGAGCGCGCTTGAGGCCGCACGTGGAGCCGCGTTCGATCGTCTCTTCCTCGAGGGCATGGTGCAGCATCATGAGGGCGCCATCGACATGGCGCAGATGATCCTGGCCTCGAAGAACACCGAAGCCCGCACCCTCGGCGAGAACATCGTGAGCAGCCAGACGGCGGAGATCGAGCGCATGCGCGCGATCCTTGCCGGGCTTTCCTGAGTGGACTGTTGGTGCGAGGCTCGCTGGCGGCTTACTCGACGACCTTGCTGCCGTGTTCTCCCGGCTGCCACAGCACGTCACCGTGATGACGATTGCTGTATCGCGCGAGGATGAAGAGCAGATCCGACAAGCGGTTGAGATAGGTGGCCGTCATCGAATTGATGCCACCGTCGATATCGACGCCGTAGCGGGTGATCGCATGCCACACCGACCGCTCGGAACGACGCACCACGGTGCGCGCAACGTGCAGCAGTGCCGCGCCCGGTGTTCCGCCCGGCAGCACGAATGAGCGGAGTGCGGCGAGGTTCTCGTTGTACTTGTCGCAGGCGGCCTCGAGTCCGTCGATGTACGTCTGCGGCACGCGCAGCACCTGGTAGTCGGGGTGCGAGTTGATCGGCGTGCACAAATCGGCGCCGACGTCGAGCAGGTCGTTCTGGATCCGTTGCAGGAGCTCGGCCACATCCGGTTCGAGCGCACCGAGGGCGAGTGCTGCACCGACGGCGGAATTCGCTTCGTCGACATCCGCGTAGGCGGCAAGCCGGGGATCGGTCTTCTGCGTGCGCGTGAAGTCGCCGAGCGCGGTTGTGCCGTCGTCTCCGGTGCGCGTATAGATGCGGGTGAGATTGACCATGGCATAAACCTATGCCCTCTACGCTTGCCCCATGACGGCGATCAAGGTGGTGGGCGGCGCGCGTCTTGCGGGCGAGGTCCGCGTGACCGGCGCCAAGAACAGCGTGCTCAAGCTGATGGCCGCCGCCCTGCTCGCACAGGGCACCACCGTGCTGCGCGAGGTGCCGGACATCCACGACGTTGACGTCATGGCCGAACTCCTCCGACGACTCGGCTGTGTCGTCGATCACGACCACGAGGCGGGCACCGTCACGATCGATGTGCCGGATGTCATCGATCACCGGGCCGACTACGACCTCGTCCGGAAGATGCGTGCCTCCATCTGCGTCCTCGGCCCGCTCGTGACCCGTGTTGGTGCTGCCGATGTCGCGTTGCCCGGTGGTGACGCAATCGGCTCGCGCGGACTCGACATGCACATCGACGGCCTCGAGCGGATGGGTGCCGAAGTTCGTTCGGAGCACGGGTATCTCGTCGCGACGGCCAAGCGATTGCACGGCGCATCGGTGTACCTCGACTTCCCGAGCGTCGGTGCAACCGAGAACATCCTCATGGCAGCCGTGCTCGCCGATGGCACCACCGTCATCGACAACGCTGCGCGCGAGCCGGAGATCGTCGATCTCGCCGAAATGCTGCGGAAGATGGGTGCGCACATCGTCGGCGAAGGTTCGTCGACCATCACGATCGTCGGCGTCGATCAGTTGTCACCGGTCACGCACACGACGGTGCCCGATCGAATCGTGGCCGGCACGTGGGCCATTGCCGCAACCATGACCCAAGGTGATGTGCTCATCCGCAATGCCAATCCGGCGCACCTGGAACTCGCGCTCGAGAAGCTCGTGGTGTCAGGTGCCGTCATCACACCGGAAGCCGACGGCTTCCGCGTCGCCATGAACTCACGTCCGAAGGCCGTCGACATCGTGAC
>CAXBQV010000046.1:0-13236 GCA_963978265.1 uncultured bacterium
GTGACTGGAGTTCAGACGTGTGCTCTTCCGATCTCCGCACGCCCAAGAAGCCGAACTCCGCGCTGCGCAAGGTGGCGAAGGTTCGCCTCACGAACGGCTACGAAGTGATCGCTTACATTCCGGACGAAGGCCACAACCTTCAGGAACACTCGATCGTCTTGGTGCGTGGCGGTCGCGTGAAGGATCTTCCCGGTGTCCGTTACCACATTGTCCGTGGAACGTTGGACTGCCAGGGCGTTGAGAAGCGTCGCGTGAGCCGGAGCAAGTACGGCGTGAAGCGCCCGAAGGAGAAGGCGGCTGCAGCTGCAGCCAAGGCTGCCGAACGGCAGGCGGCTGCGGAGCGCAAGGCCGCCGAGAAGCAGGCGGCCGCGGAGGCGAAGGCTGCTGCGATTGCCGCCGAGGCCGCCGCTCGTGCAGCGGCATCCGCGCCGGTACCGATTGCGAATGCAACCCTTGAGATTCCGAAGGCGTTGAAGCAGCCGAACTCGATCGTGAAGCCGAAGGCGCATGTGCGCGAGGACGAGACGCCGTGGACTGCTAAGGAACTGAAGGATCAACGCAGCGAACTCGAAGCCGAACTCGCGAGGCTGCAGGCCGAACTCGCAGAAGCAGAAGGTGCATTCACCGAACTCGTGATGAATGAGGACTTCTCCGGTGACGACGCCGCCGATCAGGGCAGCAACACGCTCGAACGCGAGCAGGAGATGAGTCTCAACGCGAACCTTCGTGATCTCGTGGATCAGACGACGCGTGCATTGCAGCGCCTTGGCGACGGCAGCTATGGCCGCTGTGAATCGTGCGGTAATCCGATCGGAAAGTTGCGGTTGCAGGCGAAGCCTGCAGCGACGCTCTGCATTGCGTGCAAGGAGAAGGAAGACCTCGGCTGACTCGTTAGGGTTGGTGCATGACATCGGCCCGCATACCAGTGCTTGCCATTGCGTTTGTGGTCTGGTTCCTCGATCTCATCTCGAAGCAGTGGGCGCTGTCGGCGCTCGCCGATCATCGGCCCCGCAAGCTGCTCGGTGACGCCCTGCAGCTATGGCTCACGTGGAATCCCGGAGCTGCATTCAGCATGGGCACCGGCACCACCTGGTTGTTCACGATCTTCGCCAGTGCGATCGCGGTCGTCGTGGTGGTGAAGGCGAACATGCTGCGCAATGTGTGGTGGGTCGTGGGTTTCGGTGGATTGCTGGGTGGCGCACTCGGCAACCTGACCGATCGACTGTTCCGCGCTCCCGGATTCCCACAGGGCCAGGTGGTCGACTTCATCGCGCTCCCGAACTTCCCGGTATTCAATGTGGCGGACAGCTTCATCACGTGCAGCGTGGTCCTCATGTTCTGGTTGTCATTGCGCGGGGTTGCATGGGATGCGGCCGATGACTGAGATCCGCTCAATCGTCGTGCCCGATGGACTCGACGGCGAACGTCTGGATGCTGCAATCTCCCGGATGCTCGGATTCAGTCGGACGAAGGCCGCGGAACTCATCGCAGCCGGAGATGTGCTGCTCGACGACGTCGTCACGGACAAGGCGACGAAAGTGACGGCAGGTGCCCTGCTCGAAGTCACCATCCCTGCACCTGCGACACCGGTGCAGGTCATCGCCCAGTCCGTCCCCGGGCTGTCCGTCCTGTTCGAGGACGACGATGTGATCGTCGTGGACAAGCCGGTTGGTGTCGCGGCGCACCCGAGTCCGGGCTGGACCGGTCCGACGGTCGTCGGTGGACTCGCGGGCCTTGGTCACCGGATATCCACGAGTGGTGCGGCGGAGCGACAGGGTGTCGTGCACCGGCTCGATGTCGGCACCACCGGAGTGATGGTGGTTGCGAAAAGCGAACGCGCGTACGCATCGCTCAAGGAACAGTTCAAGACGCGCACCGTCGACAAGATCTATCACGCACTCGTGCAGGGCCATCCCGATCCGTCGACCGGGACGATTGACGCACCAATCGATCGTCACCCGACGCACGACTACAAGTGGGCGGTTGTCCAAGGTGGGAAGCCGAGTGTCACGCACTACGAGACACTCGAAGCATTTCCGCATGCGTCGCTGCTGGAGATCCATCTCGAGACCGGACGCACACACCAGATCCGTGTCCACATGAGCGCGCTTCGCCACCCGTGTGTCGGTGACGCGACGTACGGCGCAGATCCCACGCTGACGAAGAAGCTCGGGCTCGACCGGCAGTGGCTGCACGCTCGTCGCCTTGCATTCACGCATCCCGGTTCCGGCCGGAGGATGTCTTTCGAGAGCCCGTATCCCCGCGATCTGGCAACCGCCCTCGACCGCATCCGCGAGTGGTGACCGAATGTCGGCGGGCGCGGGTATTCTCGCTGCAGGCTCCTTCCCCCAGAGGCCATTCGTTTTCCTAAGAGGTGTGTGCTGTGGCAGGGGATAACTTCGTCCACCTGCACGTGCACACCGAGTACTCGATGCTCGACGGCGCCGCCCGCGTCAAGGAGCTCTTCGACGAAGCAGCCCGCATGGAGATGCCGGCGCTCGCGATGACCGATCACGGGAACCTCTTCGGAACCTACGAGTTCTTCAAGGCCGGGAAGGCCGCCGGTGTAAAGCCGATCACCGGCATCGAGGCCTACTACGTCCCGATCGGAACTCGGCACGACCGCGCACCGTTCTCGTTCGGTGGCGACGTGGCGCAGGATGTCGGCGACGAAGGTGCTGGCAAGGGCAAGGTCAACTACACGCACATGACGATGTGGGCGGAGACCACCGAGGGGCTCCACAATCTCTTCCGCATGTCGTCGCTTGCGTCACTCGAAGGGCAGTATCGCCGCTACCCCCGCATGGACCGTGAACTCCTGGCACAGCACGGCAAGGGCATCATTGCCACCACCGGGTGCCCGTCGGGCGAAGTGAACCGCTGGTTGCAGGCAGGGCAGTACGACCAGGCACTCGCGGCAGCTGCCACCTACCAGGAGATCCTCGGCAAAGACAACTTCTTCTGCGAACTCATGGACCATGGCATCGCCATCGAGCGACGCACTCGTGACGACCTCATCAGCATCGCGAAAACGTTGAACCTTCCGTTCGTTGCCACCAACGATCTCCACTACACGTACGCGAAGGACGCCGACGCACACGAAGCCTTGCTGTGCGTGCAGACGGGTCGCAATCTCTCGGATCCGAACCGCTTCAAGTTCGATGCCCGTGACTTCTATCTGAAGTCCGCCGCCGAGATGCGCAACGTCTGGTCGGAGTTCCCGGAGGCGTGCGACAACACCCTGCTCATTGCCGAGCGATGCAACGTCGAGTTCGGGGAATCCCGCAATCTCATGCCGCGTTTCCCCGTTCCGGATGGCTACGACGAAGGCAGTTGGCTCGTCGAGGAGGTCACGCGCGGGCTCCGCGAGCGCTTCGCACCCGACCCCGTCCCGCAGTCGCACCTCGAGCAAGCCGCCTACGAACTGTCCGTTGTACAGGAGATGGGCTTCCCCGGTTACTTCCTCGTCGTTGCCGATCTCGTGCGATACGCGAAGCAGGAGGGCATCCGTGTGGGTCCGGGTCGCGGTTCGGCGGCCGGTGCGATCGTTGCGTGGGCACTCGGCATCACGGAACTCGATCCGATCAAGTTCGGGCTGCTCTTCGAGCGCTTCCTCAACCCCGAACGCGTCTCGATGCCGGATATCGACATGGATTTCGACGAACGACGTCGTGGCGACATGATCCGCTACGCAACCGAGAAGTACGGCGAGGAGCGCGTCGCACAGATCGTCACCTACTCCACGATCAAGGCGAAGGCGGCGCTCAAGGATGCAGCGCGCGTGCTCGGCATGCCCTTCCAAGTGGGGGAGAAACTGACGAAGGCGATGCCGCCTGCCGTCATGGGCAAGGACGTATCGCTCTCCGGCATCTTCGATCCGCAGCACGACCGGTATAAGGAAGCCGCGGACTTCCGCACCTTGTACGAAACGGATCCCGACGCCAAGCAGGTCGTGGATACTGCTCGGGGCCTCGAAGGACTTCGTCGGCAATGGGGCGTGCATGCCGCGGGCGTGATCCTGTCCGCGGAGCCGCTTATCGACGTCATCCCGATCATGCGCCGCGACCAGGACGGCGCCATCATCACGCAGTTGGACATGGGCGCCTGCGAGTCCCTCGGCCTTCTGAAGATGGACTTCCTCGGACTCCGAAACCTCACCGTCCTCGACGATGCCCTTGCACACATCAAGGCGAACCGCGGCGAAGCGATCGTCCTCGAGGATCTCGAGCTCGATGACGCCGCAACCTACGAATTGCTCTCACGCGGGGACACCCTCGGCGTGTTCCAACTCGACGGCGGGCCGATGCGGTCGCTGCTCCGTTCGATGCAGCCGAACTCCTTCGACGACATCTCGGCGGTGCTCGCGTTGTATCGACCCGGTCCGATGGGTGCGAACGCGCACAACGACTATGCCGACTACAAGAACAAGCGCAAGCCGATGAAGCCGATCCATCCGGAACTCACCGAGCCGCTTGCGGAGATCCTCGACGAGACGTACGGCGTGATCGTGTACCAGGAGCAGGTGCAGGCGATTGCACAGAAGGTGGCGGGCTACTCGCTCGGCCAGGCCGACCTCCTGCGGCGGGCGATGGGCAAGAAGAAGAAGGAGATCCTCGACAAGGAGTATGTGCCGTTCTCGAAGGGCATGAAGGAACACGGCTACTCCGAGGACGCCATCCAAACGTTGTGGGACATCCTCGTTCCGTTCTCCGACTACGCCTTCAACAAGGCGCACACTGCTGGCTACGGACTCGTGTCCTACTGGACCGCGTACCTGAAGGCGAACTACGGCCCCGAGTACATGGCGGCGCTGCTTTCGTCGGTGAAGGACGACAAAGACAAACTCGCCGTGTACCTGCACGAATGCCGACGCATGGGCATCCAGGTACTGCCGCCGGATGTGAACGAGTCGGTTTCGGACTTTGCACCGGTCGGCGGGGATATCCGCTTCGGTCTCACGGCGGTGCGCAACGTCGGATCAAACGTTGTGGATTCGATCATCTCCACCCGCAAGGCGAAAGGTGCATACACCTCGTTCACCGACTTCCTTGCGAAGGTCGATGCGATCGTCTGCAACAAGCGCACGATCGAATCGCTCATCAAGGCCGGTGCCTTTGACTCCCTCGGTCATGCCAGGCGTGCGCTCGTCAACGTGCATGCGGAAGCCGTCGACAGCGTGCTCGACACCAAGCGCGCGGAGGCAATCGGACAGTTCGATCTGTTCGGCGGGTTCGGTGACGAGGCGGACACGGATTCCGGTGGGATCACGATCAACATCGGCTCCGAGGAGTGGGAGAAGTCGGTCCAACTCGCTGCGGAACGGGAGATGCTCGGCTTGTACGTCAGCGCCCATGCGTTGTTCGGTGTGGAGCACATCTTGCGCGCGGGCACGGATTGCAGCATCGCCGACGTCCACGAGGACCACTTCGTCGATGCGCAGGTCGTCACGGTCGGGGGTCTTGTGACCGCCTTGCAGCGGAAAGTCACCAAGCAGGGCAGCGCATGGGCGATCGCGACCGTCGAGGATCTCGAAGGCGGCATCGAAGTGATGCTGTTCCCCCAGACGTACCAAACCGTCGGCGCCATGGTGAACGAGGACACCGTCATCTTCGTCCGGGGCCGAGTTGACAAGAGCCAGGAAGGCGCAGCACGGCTCGTCGCAATGGATGTGTCGCTTCCGGATCTCGCGACGCCGAGATCGGGACCACTCGTGATCCAGTTGCCGGTTGCGCGCTGTGTGCCGCAGGTCATCGATCAGCTGAAAGATGTACTCAATGCATATCCCGGCACCACCGAGGTCCGACTGAAACTCCTGAACGGATCACGCACAACTGTGATGCGGATCGACGACACACTGCGGGTGTCGCCGTCGACTGCGTTGTACGGCGACCTCAAGGCGCTGCTGGGACCGGGCTGTCTCGCCTAACGCGCGATGTCCGCGACGATTGCGTCGAGCAGCGAGACGAGATCCGTCGGCGCAATGCCGATGTCGAATCCGCGTCGACCGCCACTCACGTAGATGGTGTCGAAGAGCACGGCAGTTTCATCCACGATCGTCGGAAGCACCTTCTTCTGACCGAATGGGCTGATGCCGCCCGCGATGTATCCGGTGAGCCGTTCGGCGGCTGCAACCTGCATCATCTCCGCACGCTTCCCGCCGATGGCGGCCGCTGCGAGTTTGAGCTGCAGTTGACCGGTAACGGGAACGATCGCGACATGCGGCTTCCCGTCGATCTCGCACAACAGGGTCTTGAACACCTGCTCCGGCGGAAGTCCGAGCGCTTCCGCTGCTTCCACGCCGAACGAATTCGCTGCCGGATCGTGCTGGTAGCGATGTTCCGAGTACGGAATCCGCGCGGCATCAAGCGCCACGATCGCCGGAGTACCGCCTGCCACAGGGGGAGCATGCCAGAGAGGTCGTGCAGCACCCTGAACTAGACTTCTGCACCATGATGCGAGTGTTAGACCTGCGGAATTCCGCCGTCGACCCTCGCACGGTCATGCCCAGGGCGGAACTCGACGTCGAGGCTGTGACGGCCACGGTCCGGCCGATCATCGACGACGTTGCATCCCGCGGAGCGGCGGCAGTCTTCGATTGGAGCGAGCGCCTCGACGGCGTCCGACCCACGCAGTTGCGCGTTCCCCGCGCGACCATCTCGGCCGCCCTCGACGGCCTCGACCCGGTGGTCCGCGACGGCCTCGAAGAAGCGATCCGTCGCGTTCGGCTCGTCCACGAAGACCAGCGCCGCACTGACATCATCACCGAGGTGGCGGACGGCGGCGTCGTCTCCGAGCGGTTCATCCCGGTCGATCGCGTCGGGCTCTACGTTCCCGGCGGTCGTGCCGTCTACCCATCGTCAGTGGTGATGAACGTGGTACCTGCGCAGATTGCGGGCGTGCGGTCGTTCGCCGTTGTGTCACCGCCGCAACAGGAATTCGATGGGCTTCCGCACCCGACCATTCTCGCGGCATGCGCCCTCCTTGGTGTCGATGAGGTGTACGCCGTTGGGGGAGCGCAGGCGGTTGCGATGCTCGCCTTCGGCGCCGAACTTCCCGACGGCGCCCGGTGCGCTGCGGTCGACATGGTCACCGGTCCGGGCAACATCTACGTCACCGCTGCCAAGCGGTTGCTCAAGGGGCGGATCGGCATCGACTCCGAGGCTGGTCCGACCGAGATCGCGATCCTGGCCGACGATTCCGCCACGCCCGCATTCGTCGCGGCCGATCTCATCTCGCAGGCGGAGCACGATGTCGTCGCCGCCTCGGTGCTCGTGACCACGTCCGAGCGACTTGCGGACGAAGTCCAGGCACTGCTGCCGCAACGGATCGCCGAGACGAAACACAGCGAGCGTGTTGCCGAGGCGCTGCGCGGACCGCAGAGCGGCATCATCCTGGTACGTGATGAGGCGCACGGCCTCGACGTCGTGAATGCGTATGCAGCCGAACACCTCGAGCTGCACACCGCCGATCCGCGCACGACCGCACGCGGCGTCCGCAACGCAGGGGCAGTCTTCATCGGCGATTGGTCCCCCGTGTCGCTCGGCGACTACGTGGCAGGTTCCAACCACGTGCTCCCCACCGGCGGGTGTGCCTGCCACTCATCCGGACTCTCGGTGCAGACCTTCCTGCGGGGCGTGCACTTCATCGACTACAGCCAAGTGGCGCTCAAGGAAGTTGCAGCGCATGTCGTGGCTCTTGCGAACGCGGAGGACCTCCCGGGGCATGCCTCGGCCGTCGAAGTGCGGCTCGCATGACGTGGCTGCCGATTCGCGACGAACTCAAGGGCCTGCATCCGTATGGCGCACCGCAACTCGACGTGCCGGTGCGGCTCAACACGAATGAGAACCCGTTCCAGCCGCCACGCGACTTCGTCGAGGATCTCGCTGCAACGGTGCTCGAGGTGGCGAAAACGCTCAACCGCTACCCGGATCGCGATGCGATGCGATTGCGAACGGCACTCGCCGCATATCTGGCGGAGGAATCAGAGACGCCCGGAATCGTTGCAGAGCAGATCTGGGTCGGAAACGGCTCGAACGAAGTCATGATGCACGTCATGCAGGCGTTCGCCGGCCCCGGCAGAACCGCATTGACCTTCTCGCCCACCTACTCCATGTACGCGGAGTATGCGCGTAACACCTTCACCGAGTTCGTCACCGTTCCTCGTCGAGCGGACCATACGGTGGACGCGAAGCTCGCCGTCGAGGCTGTTCGCGACCTGCGGCCGGCCGTGGTGTTCCTCGCGTCGCCGAACAACCCGACCGGAACCGCGCAGTCCCTCGATGTCGTGCCCGCGATGCTTGACGCTTTCGACGGCATGCTCGTCATCGACGAGGCGTACGCGGAATTCCGTCGCGTCGGAGTCGGCTCGGCAGTGTCGCTGGTCGAGCGCCATCCACGACTTGTCGTGACGCGCACGATGAGCAAGGCATTCGGTTTCGCCGGCGCGCGCGTCGGTTACCTGATCGCACATCCCGACGTCGTCGATGCATTGCGCATCGTTCGATTGCCGTACCACCTGTCATCACTGACGCAAGCCGTGGCACTGACTGCACTGCAGCACACGTCGGCATTGCAGGCGCAGGTGCAGATGCTCAGGGCGGAACGCAATGCCCTCGTCGACTGGCTGTCGGACGAGGGGTACACGACGACGCCGTCGGATGCGAACTTCGTGATGTTCGGCAAGTTCGACGATCGGCAGTCGGCCTGGCAGGGCCTTGTCGAGCAGGGTGTGCTCGTCAGGGAAGTCGGGCCGGAGGGATTCCTCCGCGTGAGCATCGGCACTGCGGCGGAGATGGAACGCTTCAAGGAAGCATTGAAGAAGGTAGGTCACTGATGGCTCGCACCGGCAAGGTCGAACGCGCGACCAAGGAAAGCAGTGTGCTCGTCGAACTCGATCTCGACGGCAGCGGTGTCTGCGACATCGACACCGGAATCGGCTTCTACGACCACATGCTCGAGCAGCTCGGCAAGCACGGCGGCTTCTCCCTGACCGTCCGCACCACCGGGGATCTGCATGTCGATTCGCACCACACCATCGAGGACACGGCGATCGCGTTCGGCCAGGCGCTACGACAAGCGCTCGGCGACAAGACGGGCATCCGCCGCTTCGCGAACTCGCTGGTGCCACTCGACGAGGCGTTGGTGCAGGTGGCCGTCGACGTGTCGGGTCGGCCGTATGTAGTGCACGAGGAACCGCAGGTCGTCGAACTCATTGGCACCTACGACACCACGATGACGCAGCACATCTGGGAGTCCATCGCCAACGCGGCGCAGATCTGTCTGCACGTGCGCGTGATCAGCGGACGGAACTCCCACCACATCGTTGAGGCACAGTTCAAGGCGGTTGCTCGGGCATTGCGCGACGCGGTCGCATTCGATGGCACGGTTGGCATCCCGTCGACCAAGGGCGTACTCGGCGACGCATGACCACGATTGCCGTCCTCGACTACGGCTCCGGCAATCTCCGATCCGCCGAGCGTGCGATTGCGCGCACCGGAGCGACAGTCGTCGTCACCGATGACGAACGGATCGCAACCGAGGCCGATGGGCTGGTGGTGCCGGGCGTCGGTGCATTTGCTGCTTGCATGCAGGGGCTGCTCTCGGTGCACGGCGAACGCATCATCGATCGACGGCTCGTTGCGGGCCGACCGATACTCGGCATCTGCGTCGGCATGCAGATCCTGTTCAGCGCCGGTGTCGAACACGGAGTGCGGACTCGCGGCCTCGGGCAGTGGCCCGGTGTCGTCGAACCACTCGATGCGCCGGTCCTGCCGCACATGGGCTGGAACACGGTGACACCCGCAGCATCGAGCGTGCTGTTCGAGGGCGTCGAGGACGAGCGGTTCTACTTCGTGCATTCCTACGCGGTGCGGACCTGGAACTTCGTGCAAGCAACCACTTCGATCGCCGCACCGAAGGTCACCTGGGCCGAATACGGCGCACCGTTCATCGCCGCGGTCGAGAACGGGCCGTTGTCGGCAACCCAATTCCATCCCGAGAAGAGCGGCGATGCCGGTGCGCGACTGCTGCGCAACTGGGTGAGCAGTGTGAGGACCGCATGACCTATCTGCAATTGCTACCCGCCGTCGATGTCGCCGACGGACAGGCCGTCCGTCTCGTCCAGGGAGCGGCGGGTTCGGAGACGTCCTACGGCGATCCACTGAGTGCTGCGCTCGCCTGGCAATCGGCGGGCGCGGAGTGGATCCACCTCGTGGACCTCGATGCCGCATTCGGACGCGGCAGCAATCGTGAACTCCTTGCCGAGGTCGTCGGCAAACTCGATGTCCAGGTGGAACTCAGCGGCGGCATCCGGGACGATGAATCGCTGCGGGCAGCGCTCGCAACCGGATGTCGACGGGTGAACATCGGAACAGCAGCGCTCGAGGATCCCGCATGGTGCGCTCGCGCTATTGCCGAGTTCGGCGATCGGATCGCGGTCGGACTGGATGTTCGCGGCACCACCCTTGCTGCGCGCGGATGGACCGAGGAAGGCGGCGACATCTGGGATGTGCTCGAGCGCCTCGAACGCGACGGCTGCCCCCGCTACGTCGTCACCGATGTGACGAAGGACGGCACCCTCAAAGGCCCCAATCTGCAACTGCTCCGCGATATGTGCGCGCGAACCGACCGTCCGGTGATCGCGTCGGGCGGTGTGTCATCGCTTGACGACCTCCGCGCGATCGCAGCACTCGTTGGCATCGGTGTCGAGGGCGCCATCGTCGGGAAGGCGTTGTACGCGCAGGCATTCACGCTCGAGGAAGCGCTCGCGGCAATGCAGGAGCTCCGATGACGCTCGCCGTACGCGTGGTCGCGTGCCTGGACGTGGACAACGGCCGGGTGGTGAAGGGCGTGAACTTCGTCGACCTGCGCGATGCCGGAGACCCCGTGGAACTCGCACGCGCCTACGACGAACAGGGCATCGACGAACTCGTCTTCCTCGATATCACGGCGAGCAGCAACGATCGGGCGACGACCTACGACGTCGTCAGGCGCACTGCTGAGCAGGTCTTCATACCGCTCACTGTCGGTGGTGGCGTGCGCACTGTCGACGACATCAACCGACTCCTGCGGGCGGGCGCCGACAAAGTCGGGATCAACACCGCTGCGATCGCTCGCCCCGCATTCCTCACCGAAGCCGCCGAGCGTTTCGGTTCGCAGTGCATCGTGCTCTCCGTCGATGCGCGTCGAGCCGCCGCAATGCCGTCCGGATTCGAAGTGACCACGCACGGTGGTCGAACCAGTGCCGGTATCGATGCCATCGAATGGGCCGTGCGATCCTCCGAACTCGGCGCAGGGGAGATCCTGCTCAATTCGATGGATGCCGACGGAACGAATGCCGGGTACGACATCGAACTCATCGAGAAGGTCCGTGCAGCGGTTTCGGTCCCGATCATCGCCAGTGGTGGTGCGGGCGCGCTGCAGCATTTCGCCCCAGCCGTCGCCGCTGGTGCGGATGCGGTACTTGCAGCCTCGGTGTTCCACTTCGGCACGCTTCGCGTTCCGGACGTGAAGGATGCGCTGGCCGGCGCCGGGTACCCGGTCCGCACCAGCCTTCCGCAACAATAGGCACATGCAGGACTTCATCGATCGAGTGCGCTTCGACGCGAACGGGCTCGTGCCCGTGATCGCGCAGGACCGCGCGTCAGGGACGGTCCTCATGCTTGCGTGGGCGAACGCCGACGCCCTGCGCCACACCGTGAGTACCCGCCAGGGCACCTATTTCTCGCGCAGCCGCGGCGAACTGTGGATCAAGGGTGCAACCTCCGGTGCCACGCAACACGTCCGCGAAGTGCGACTCGACTGCGATGCCGATGCGGTGCTGTACGTCGTCGACCAGCACGATGGCGCCTGCCACACCGGCGCACGCTCATGCTTCGACGCCGATGTCGTGCTCGGTGATCCCGATGCGTAACGCACTCGGTGTCTCGAGCCCCGACCTCGCCGACTTCCGAAGGCTCGCACTCGAGGGCAGGCGGGTCATTCCGGTGGTGCGCAAACTGCTCGCCGACGCGGAGACGCCGATCGGGCTCTATCGCAAGCTTGCCAAGGAACAGGCGGGCACCTTCCTGCTCGAATCGGCGGAACACGGTCGCGTCTGGTCCCGCTACTCGTTCGTCGGTGTCCGATCGCGCGCACTCCTGACGTCACGCAACGGTGAGGCGCACTGGCTGGGAACCGCTCCGACTGGAGTACCCACCTCCGGCAATGCGTTGCATGCATTGCGCGACACGCTCGCATTGCTCCACACCGAGGGAGCAGAGGGATTGCCACCGTTCACCGGTGGGCTCGTCGGCATGATCGGATACGACGCCGTTCGCAACTGGGAACGCATCGGCACGACGGCGCGCGATGACCTCGGCGTGCCGGAACTCGCAATGCTCTTCGCCACCGATGTCGCCGTCCTCGACCACTCCGACGGGACCGTCCTGCTGATCGCGAATGCGATCAACTGGGATGCCAGCGATGCCCGCATGGACGAGGCGTGGGCTGATGCAATCCGTCGACTTGATGCAATGGAAGCAGACCTCGCCACCGCGCTTCCCTCGTCGACTGCAGTGTGGAATGCCGACGCGCAACCGCAGGTCAGCGCGACGACCTCCCGAGAGCAGTACGTCGCGGACGTCGAGACCTGCAAGGAGCACATTCGTGCGGGCGATGCATTCCAGATCGTGTTGTCGCAACGCTTCGAAGTGGAGACGACTGCATCTGCCCTCGATGTGTATCGGGTGCTCCGCGTGTCGAACCCCAGTCCCTACATGTACGTCTTCCGGATGCCCGATCTGTCCGCCGACGGCCCCGAGTTGTCGCAACACGTTGCTTTCGACATCGTCGGATCGAGTCCGGAAGCGCTCGTGCGCCTGCAGGACGGCCGGGCTCTGCTGCATCCGATTGCCGGCACCCGGCCTCGCGGTTCCACGGCGGAAGACGACGCGCTGCTCGCGAAGGAGTTGCTCAACGACCCGAAGGAGCGCGCCGAGCACCTGATGCTCGTCGATCTCGGGCGCAACGACCTCGGCCGCGTGTGCACGGCCGGCACTGTCGAAGTGGTCGACTTCATGACGATCGAGCGCTACTCGCACGTGATGCACATCGTGTCAACGGTCGTAGGCCGGCTGCGCGACGGCAACACCGCCTACGACCTGCTCGCTGCAACGTTCCCCGCCGGCGACTCTCCGCAGCCGTACGTGGACGGTGTCATCCTCGCGATTCGCGCACTGCATGACCGCGTCGGACTGA
>CAXBQV010000047.1:0-12780 GCA_963978265.1 uncultured bacterium
AGTGCGCGAACAGGCCGAGCAGGATGTTCGACGCCGTGTACAGCGGTGTCATCACGTACAACGGAATGGTCTGGCCGTACCGATCGACGATCTTGCCGCGAGGTGCTGCGGAGAGTGCGCCAGCCACCATCACATTGAGACCGCTCACGACGGCCGCATGCAGGAACTGCGCAGCCTGCCGGGTCAACATCCCGTGATTCGCCAACTCGTGCACGGTGCCGGCGCGAGCGACGAACTTACGAATGTTGATGCTCCAATGCCGCGGCACGATGTCGGGGATCACCGCGTGCAGTCGACTGCCGTCGGGCAAGGTGGCATCCACAAACGGATTGCTGAGATCCAATCTCCGCCCGGTGCCCTGCAGCATCCGCTCGATGAGTTCCCGCACGGCCGCGTCGGTGAGCACGAGCGGTGTGAGTTCGCTGCGACCTGCGCGCGCGACGAAGACCCGGTCGGGGGCATTCACCCAGATCTCCTCCACCGACGAATCGGCGAAATAGGACGTGAGCGGTCCGAAGTCCACGCTGTGCACCCGCGCATTCGATGCCATTGACGCTGTGGATGACGGAGCCGAGTGACGGTGCTGTGGACATGTATTCGCACGCACTGCCCTCAATGCACGAGCAGCATCTGCACGGGCTCACAGTCCACTCCCAGCTTCGTCCAGCGCTCGTTGCGGCCGACATCGCCGCGCAGAATGGATGCATGACCGAACAGCCTCAGACTCGTGCACCGCTTCGGCGCAGCAAGACCGATCGGGTGTTCGCGGGCGTCTGCGGCGGTGTCGCGCGCACGCTCGGCGTCGATCCCATCATCATCCGCGTCATCGCCGCGGCCGGCGTGCTCCTCGGTGGAGCAGGGTTCTTCGCCTACGTGATCGCCTGGATCCTCATCCCCGACGACGACGGGCATGCTGTTGTCGAGGGCGACGAGCAACGCTCGCGGTTCGGGAAACTCGTCGTGGCCGTGCTGCTCGCAGCAGCAGCGCTCGCCTTTCTTTCCTCGTTGAACTCGTCGAACGGTGGCATGGTGGCGTTCCTCGCGCTCGTCGTGATCGCCGTTGTGGCGTGGCAGGCGTTCGGCAGCGACCTGTTCACCACATCCGCGCAACCGACCGCGGCATCGCCCGCTGCATCGGAACAAACGAGCGCGAAGTGCGCGCGTTCCCCGGTTGGACCGGTCGTCTGGAACCTGCTGCTGCTCGTCGCCGGCACCGCCCTCGCACTCGATTGGCTCGACGTCGCACACATCGCACTCCCCTGGGTGCTCGCACTCATGCTCGCCATCGTTGGTGCGGCACTCGTGCTCACCGCTTTCGTCGGACGCGCCCGCGGGCTGATCGCACTGGGCGTCATCCTCACCCTGTTCGCGATTCCCGCCGGCGTCCACGTCGATGCCAGTGCCGGCGACGTGACCTGGCGCCCGGCGTCTGCAGCCAACTACGAACTCGGTGCAGGAACGGCCACGCTCGACGTCACTGATTTGGCGACGACGCTCGGACCGGATGACACCGTGGTTGTGCGAGCACACGTCGCGATGGGCGTGCTGAACATCTACCTTCCTGACGAGATGCATGCCCGCGGTCACATCACCACGTCGGTGCGCATGGGTTCGTTGGAGGGCGACGACCAACCGAAACTCGACGGTTTCGGGCAGGCACGTGACTGGGAGTACGGAAACGCCGGACCGACGATCGACATCGAAGCAGACGTCGACATGGGTCAGATCATCGTGCACACAGCCGAGGAGAACTCGTGAACCGCCATCCCTTCGACCTGACGGCATTCGTGTGGGGCATCGGGTTCCTCGTTGCATCCGCAGTTGTCATGCTGCGCGAGTGGGCGGACGTGACCCCGGACGTGAAATGGGTGCTTCCGGCCGCCCTCATCGTCGCCGGAATCGCAGGAATCGCGACCGCACTGCGTGAGCGTCGTCACTGATCACGCGCGCCACCCCTCGACGCGGGACAATGGGTGCATGAGCACCGCAATCGATGTCCAGCGCACGAGTTCGCACCCCGCAGCAGAGGTGCGGAATCGCCTTGATGCCGCACTTACTTCGGAAGGCGCCACCATCGACGACGGCTGGCTCACCATCCGCAACAGCATCGACGTTCCGGCTGCGCTGTCGACCTTCGTGTCGGGACCGCTGACCGTCGTCGCGCGTCGTCGATGGAACGACACCGTCGCGGATGTCGAGATCCGCGTACAGGGTCAGCCGGTGAAGGCGGTCGGCTCGCTGCGATTGACGGACACCTCCGACGGCTGCACGGTGGACGTGCATCTCGACGTCACCGCCGACGTTCCCTTCATGGGCTCGATGATCGAAAGTGCGGTCAAGCCCGAGATCGTGCGTCACATCGAGCACGAACTCGCGTCGATCACAGATTGAGCAGCGCGTCCAACTCGGACGGCGCGAACCACAACAGCGACTCGTCGTCAGCGGGGTCGAGCCGCAAGAGGCAGGCCACAAGGTTGTCGGCGATCGGGCCGGACACCTGCACGTCTCCACCGACTCCCTCGTCGCCGAGCATCGACGTGGGCAGGTCCGCGGCAATCGCGAGCTGCGCCGGTGATGCACTTGCCGCCGTCAACGACGCGACGTACTCACGGCCTTCGTCATCCTCATCGGGCAACGCCTTCGCGAGCAACTGGTTCACGGCCCACGCGCGCCGTTCCGAAATCGTCCAGAAGCCGTCCGTCCGACGCCGTTCGACATCGGCGATGGGGACCGGGATATACACGCGCATGGGACAAGTCTCCCGCACTCAGGCCAGTTGCACGCCGAGCAACGCCTCGAGTTCGGCGGCGGTTTGCTCGTAGCTCACATGGTGCACGCCGACCCAGCCGAGCGCTGCGGCTGCGGCAACGTTGTGTTTGAGGTCGTCGACGAAGACGCACTGCTCCGGCAGCAGACCGAGGCGTTGCGTCGTGAGCTGGAAGATCTCCGGCTCGGGCTTGCGCAGGCCGACTTCGCCGGAGATGACGACGACGTCGAACATGTCCTGCCACATGTCGCGCGGATAGTCGTTGCCCCAGGAGTTCGACAGCAGTCCAGTGGCGATGCCCTGCTCCTTGGCGCGACGGACGAGCGCATACATCTCGTGCGCGTGACCGAAATGCTCGAACATCCGTTGGATCAGCCCGGTTGGGTCGTAGGTGATGCCGGTGATGGCGCTCATCTCGGCGGCCAGACGTTGCTCGAAATCCGGTGCCGTCAGCTCACCGCGTTCGAGCGCGTGAATGGGGTTCAAGCGCGCCTCGACCCGACCGATATCGCCGAACCAACGACCCATGACCTCGGCGTAGGCGCGGAGGTCGAAGGTCTCCCGGTCGAGGAACTTCTGGATCCCCGAATCGACACTGCCCGTGAGCACTCCGCCCCAGTCGACGACAAGGGCGCGAAGATCAGTGCTCATCCGGCAAGACTATGCCCGCACGCAATGTTGCATGGAACACAACGAACCCCTAACAGGGGCCCCCCACCCCTGCCGCGATGCCGCTGGGTTGCCTACGGTTGGTCCGTGGCCAAACTCTTCCGACGCACAGAAGCAGCGACCCCCGACGCGGGCAGCGCCGAGCGATACCTCCGTTTCCCGATCCTCGATGTGCAGCCGACGATCGCTGCGGGCGAGCGGCCGATCAAGGCGGTTGAGGGCGAGGCGTTCGACGTCTCAGCAACGGTGTTCCGCGAGGGTCACGATGCACTCGGCGTCACCGTCGTGCTCATCGAGGCCGACGGCTCCGAACACTCGATTCGTGCGCATGTCGTGACGCAGGATCGGTACGCGGCAACGGTGCGTCCCGAGCAGATCGGCGCGGCCGCTTTCGCCGTCGAGGCGTGGGATGACCCGTGGGGCACGTGGCACCACAAAGCCGGACTGAAGGTGCCCGCCGGCGTCGACGTCGAATTGGAACTGCTCGAAGGTGCGCTGCTGCTCGAGCGCGCACTCGCCACCACCTTGCAGGCTGCACCGTCCGCGGCGCAGGACGCGGCACGGACCGCGATTGCAGCACTGCGCGATCTCGATGCACCGCCGGAATCGCGACTTGCTGTTGCATTCGACGACGTACTCGATGCGGCGATGCACGAGTTCCCGGTGCGTCAGTACGTTGCACGCAGCGACGAGTACCCCATCAAGGTCGAGCGACGCCGTGCACTCGTGGGTTCCTGGTACGAGTTCTTCCCGCGCTCGGAAGGTTCCGACGGCACGACGTCGGGCACGTTCCAGACCGCGGCGAAGCGGCTTCCGGCAATCGCCGCGATGGGATTCGACGTCGTCTATCTGCCACCGATCCATCCGATCGGATTCACGCATCGCAAGGGACCGAACAACAGCCTCACGCCGGCGCCGGGCGATCCCGGATCCCCGTGGGCGATCGGCAGTGCGGCCGGTGGCCACGATGCTGTGCATCCGGACCTCGGCACCCTCGAGGATTTCGACGCGTTCGTCGATGTCGCACGTCGGCACCATCTCGAGATCGCGCTCGATCTCGCACTACAGGCATCACCCGACCATCCATGGGTGCAGGCGCATCCGGAATGGTTCAAGCAGCAGGCCGACGGCACCATCGCATACGCCGAGAACCCGCCGAAGAAGTACCAGGACATCTACCCGATGTTCTTCGACAAGGATCCCGACGGTCTGTACGCGGAGATAGAGCGCGTGGTGCGGTTCTGGATGGACCGCGGTGTGCGCATCTTCCGCGTCGACAATCCGCACACGAAGCCGGTGTGGTTGTGGGAGCAGCTGATCCGCACGATCAATGCCACCGACCCTGACGTCATCTTCCTCGCCGAGGCGTTCACGCGACCGGCGATGATGCGCGTGCTCGGCGAGGTCGGCTTCCAGCAGTCCTACACGTACTTCACGTGGCGCAACGACAAGAGCGGACTGACGGAATACCTGCAGGAGCTCAGCGGTCCCGCCGCTGCGTACATGCGCCCGAACTTCTTCCCGAACACACCCGACATCCTCCACGAGTTCCTGCAGCACAGCGGTCCCGCCGGTTTCGCGATTCGCGCAACGCTTGCTGCCACCATGGTGCCGACGTACGGCATCTACGCCGGATTCGAACTCTACGAAGGCACACCGGTGAAGCCGGGCAGCGAGGAATACCTCGACTCCGAGAAGTACCAGTACCGGCCGCGCGACTGGGAAGCGGCGGAAGCCGAGGGGCGATCGCTCGCACCGTATCTCGGCATCCTCAATCGAATCCGCCGTGAGCATCCGGCATTGCAGACGTTGCGCGGCATCACCTTCCACGAGACATCCTCGCCGTCGATCATCGCCTACTCGCGCGCCGATCGCGGTGATGTGGTGCTCACCATCTGCACGCTCAACCCGAAGCAGGCCGAGAGCGGCACCGTGAAGCTCAACATGCCGGCACTCGGACTCGGCTGGGACGACCAGTTCCGTGCGCACGATCTCGTCACCAATGACACCTGGGCGTGGAACCGTGAGTTCTTCGTGCAACTCGATCCCTACAAGTCGGTCGCGCACATCGTGTCCGTGAGGAGTCTCTGATGGCAGTCACCCAACCGCTTCCGGTTGATTACGGCATCATCGATGCGATCGTCGACGGCCACTACTACGACCCGCACAGCGTGCTCGGCCCGCATCTGCACGACGGCGTCGTCACGGTGCGCGTCCTTCGCCCGTTCGCGCTGTCCGTCGTCGTCATCACGGAGGACGGCACCCGGCATCCGCTGAAGCATGAGCATCGCGGCGTGTGGACGGCCGTGCTCGACTACGAGCGCGTCCCGGACTATCGCATCGAGGTCCGCTACTCCGGTGAACCCGTGCCGGGTGATGATCCGTACCGGTTCATGCCGGTGCTCGGCGAGTACGACCTCCATCTCCTGCATCAGGGCCAGCACCAGCAGCTCGACGAAGTCCTCGGCGCGCACGTGAAGACGTATCCGTCGGTCATGGGTGACGTCACCGGCACTGCATTCACCGTGTGGGCACCGAACGCCCGCGGTGTGCAGGTGGTCGGCGACTTCAACCACTGGGACGGCTCCGCCTACCCGATGCGCTCCCTCGGCATCAGCGGTGTCTGGGAGTTGTTCGTGCCGTACGTGACCGATGGCGCGACCTACAAGTTCCGCATCACCGGCCCCGACGGCGTCATGCGCGACAAGGCCGATCCGATTGCCCTGTGGGCCGAAGTGCCGCCGGCGACCGCGTCGAAGGTGTTCACGACGAACTACACATGGCAGGACGATGCCTGGATGGCGAAGCGGATGACCGCCGATCCGCGCAACGAGCCGATGTCGGTGTACGAGGTACACCTCGGGTCGTGGCGTCGCGGCCTCACGTATCGCGAACTCGCCTCCCAGCTCACCGAATACGTGCTCGAGCAGGGCTTCACGCACGTGGAGTTCCTCCCGGTTGCCCAACATCCGTACGAACCGTCCTGGGGCTACCAGGTCACCGGCTACTTCGCACCGAACTCCCGCTTCGGCAATCCCGACGATCTCCGATACCTCATCGATGCGCTGCACCGCGCCGGTATCGGCGTCATCGTCGACTGGGTGCCCGCGCACTTCCCGAAGGACGATTGGGCACTCGGCCGCTTCGACGGCACACCGTTGTACGAGCATCCGGATCCGCGACGCGGTGAGCATCCGGACTGGGGCACCTACATCTTCGACTTCGGTCGCACGGAGGTGCGCAACTTCCTGGTCGCGAACGCCGTGTACTGGCTGGAGAAGTTCCACATCGACGCTCTCCGTGTCGACGCCGTCGCATCGATGCTCTACCTCGACTACTCGCGTGAGAGCGGCGAATGGCTGCCGAACGAGTACGGCGGTCGGGAGAACATCGACGCCGTCAACTTCATGCGCGAGATGACGTCGGTCATCAGTGCGCGTTGCGCGGGCACCATGGCGATTGCCGAGGAGTCCACCGCCTGGCCGGGTGTCACGAACGACGTCCAGTGGGGCGGGCTGGGCTTCGGACTCAAGTGGAACATGGGCTGGATGCACGACACCCTCGAGTACATGAAGCTCGATCCCATCTACAAGCAGTACCACCACAATGAGATGACGTTCTCGCTCGTGTATGCGTGGTCGGAGAAGTTCATCCTGCCGCTGTCCCATGACGAGGTCGTGCACGGCAAGGGATCGCTCATCGCGCGCATGCCGGGCGATCGTTGGCAGCAGCTCGCATCGCTGCGCGCGTACTACGGCTTCATGTGGGCACATCCGGGCAAGCAGTTGTTGTTCATGGGCAGCGAGTTCGCGCAGTCCAATGAGTGGAACTCCACGAACTCCCTCGACTGGTGGCTGCTGCAATACGAAGAGCACCAGGGCGTGAGCAACACTGTGAAGGCGCTCAACAAGTTGTACAAGGAGACACCGGCGCTCTGGCAGCGGGACAACGAACCGATGGGCTTCGACTGGTTGGATTCCGACGACGCCTCGCACAACACCTTCGCGTGGCTGCGCTGGGGCCATGACATGGATGTCGTTGCCTGTGTCACGAACTTCTCGCCGGTTCCGCTCACGGATCACCGCATCGGTCTCCCGTGGGCCGGCGAGTGGCTCGAAGTGCTGAACACCGATGATCCGACGTTCGGCGGCAGTGGCCTGGGCAACGGCGGCAAGGTCACGGCCGTCGACACTCCGCACTACGGCCGACCGGCGTCCGCGAAGATCGTGGTGCCGCCGATGGCGACCGTCTGGTTCAAGCCGAAGACGAAACCGGCGAAGTAGTTCCGACTGGCGGGACCTCGGATCACACACCTGCGATGTGAACGACCGCGCGGCCGCTCAGAACAGAGCGGCGGTCAACGCCTTTCGGGCGGCGATCGCCGCTTCTGTGTTTCCGTCGATCGCGAAGTACTCGAGCAGCCGATCGCGCACCGCAGCTCGGTCGTCCCCACTGGTGTTTCGCACGACATCGAGCAGCCGCGCGTATGTTGCCTCCGGACCGGCCGCGAAGAACTCGACGTCGGCGAGATTGAGGATCGCCTGCACATCGTTCGGGTTCGCCTGCAGCGCTGCACGGGTGGCCTCGGCGTCGGCGGAGGCGATGCGTTCCCGCAGGTGCACGAATGCGAGCAGTGCGGGACCCTCGGGATCGCGCGCATCTGCGAGCGCCTTTGCCGAGTCCCGTGCAACGGCGAACTCGCCTTGCTCGATCGCGTCGTGGATCGCGAGATAGCGGGGATCGATCTCCTCTTCCATCTGCTCGTCGCCGGCCTCGTTGGCAGCAGCAGCGCTCGCACCATCGACCGTGCCCATGATGCCGTTCTGCGCCGCAGCTTCGAGCACCTTCTCGAACACCTGCCGCACCTGCGGCTCGGGAACCGCACCTTGGAACAGTGGCACCGGTTGTCCGCCGATGAGTGCGAAGACCGATGGGATCGACTGCACGCGGAATGCCTGCCCCAAGCCGGGGTTCGTATCCGCATCGACCTTCGCGAGGATCAGGCGACCGCCGTACTCGGCGGCCAGCTTCTCGAGGATCGGTGACAACTGCTTGCACGGCCCGCACCAGGTCGCCCAGAAGTCGAGGATGACCGGCACGGTCATCGACTTCTGCAGCACCTCGGCCTCGAAGGTGGCATCGGTGACGTCGATGATCACGCCGGCTGGCGCTTTCGCCTTCACCTGCGCGCTCTGCGCCTGCTGCTGGCGCGCTGCAGCCAGGGCGCCGAGATCGACGACGCCTTGCAGATTCGGCTGTCCCACCATGCCGCCAACTCTATGCGACGTTCAGCAGTGCGGTCCGCGCACGCGTTCGAGGAAGGGCAGGACGTGCGCGAGGAACGCGCTGGGTTGTTCGATGGGCAACAGATGACCGGCATTCGGCACTTCCACATCAACGACGTCGAGCGCCGCCGCAGCCATGGCTGCGTGATCCGCGGCCGTCGCCGTCCCGTCCTCTGCGCCGCGGATCGACAATGTCGGCACCCGAAGCGATGCGAGCGTGTCGAACTGCTCGCGCCGGCCTGCCATGGCCCGTTGTGCCGCTGCGATACCGGCGACCGGTGCGGCGAGGATCCGTTGCTGCACCCAGTCCACGAGTGCCGGGTTGTCGCGGCGTGTGGAACTGCCGAGCAACGTATCGGGCATCGTCGAGGCAAGCGCCCGAGGTGATCCGCTGTCGATGACCTGTTGCGCGATGCGTTCACGGTTCGCACGCGCGTCGTCGCTGTCGGCGGACGCCTTGGTGTCGACGAGCAGCAGGCCGGCAACGCGACCGGGGTATCGCTGTGCGAATGCGAGTCCGACATAGCCGCCCATCGAGCACCCGCCGATGACAGCGGAATGCACGCCGCATTCGTCGAGCAGCGCTGCTACAGCGTCGGCCATCTCATCGATCGTTGCGACGGTCGGTGTCGATGCGCCGAACCCCGGCAGATCCGGGGTGATGACCCGCCATCCTGCTGCGGAAATGGGATCGACGACGTCGCGCCACATCTCGCGGTTCAACGGAAACGCATGCAGCAGGACGATCGCCGGACCGCTTCCGTGGTCGGAATGCGCCAACGTCATCGTTCGTCGACCCACCGCTCCATCGGGCCATCCCACGCGTCCGGCAGTACCGCGCTCGGTCCCACCACCGTCTGCGCAATCACCTCGAGTGCCTGCCGCACTTGCTGCTCGCCGATCCACAAATGCTTCGCACCCGGCGCCGCAATGACCTTCGCCTGCGGGATCCGAGCGAACCGCTCACGCGCTTCATCGGGCTTCAGGAAGTCGTCGAACTCCGGAACCGCACACACCAATGGCTTGTCCGATGCAGCCCAGATGTCGAGTTCGTCAGGGGTGGTCCACTTGAGGGGCGGTGACAGCAGCACTGCGCCTGCGATGTCGAGCTGACTACCGTGGCGGAGCGTCACGTCCGTGCCGAAGGACCACCCGACGAGCCACGGACGCGGCAGACCGCGAGACTTCGCGAACTCCACCGCCGCGATGAGGTCCTTGCCCTCGTCGATGCTGTACCCGTGCGTGCCCTCGCTGGTGCCTGCCTTGCTGCTCACGCCGCGGAAGTTGAAGCGCAGCACGGCGCAGTCGAATAACGCGGGAAACCGCCACGAGAGTTTTCGGAGCACATGACTGTCCATGTACCCGTTCTGCAAGGGGTTCGGATGCAGGCAGATGATGGTGTGGCGTACGGGATGGAGCGGCATTGCAAGTTCGCCCACAAGTGCGAGTCCATCACTCGTGTGCAGCGTGATGTGTTCACGGGTGGCCGGCAGCACGCTGTTGGAGACAATCTCCGGCATTACTGCTGACCCTCGATCTGTTCGACCATCGCGTCGACCTGCCGGTGCACCTGCCACAACGCGAAGACGGCGGCGACGACCAGAATCACGGCCCACCATTTGAGTGCGCGCTCGAGTGCGGGCAATGAGTGCGAGAACGCGTACCCGAGCACGACGACGCCGCCGCCCCAGATGACGCCGCCCGCGGCGTTCCACGGGAGGAACTTGCGGTACGGCATCTTGTGCATGCCCGCCAGCGCGGGAACGAGTGCACGCAGCAGCGCCTGCGCACGGCCGAAGAACACTGCGCGACCGCCGTACTTGTCGAAGACGTAGTGCGCCACTGCCCAGCGTCGCGCTCCGATACGACGGCCGAACCACGACGCATGGATTCGATCACCGAGCAGACGTCCGACTTCGTAGCCGACGGAGTCGCCGACGATTGCAGCGATGACGGCAGCGCCGAAGAAGTCGCCGAGATCCCATACGCCTTGCGCGCACAGCATGCCGCCGATGACGAGCGACGTTTCACCGGGAAGCACGAATCCGAGAAACACTGCGGCTTCGGCGAAGGCCAGGAAGATGAGCACTGCGAAGAGCGGGCCCTGGAAGTTGTGTTCGACGAGCCAGGTGGCCGCCAGATGGAGGTAGTTCGACATCAGGGCTTCGGGCCTCTCCGGGATCGGGCGTTCCAGCACGGCGTGTGCCAGTGTCGGCGATCCTGCAGTCGCGTGTCCTCGCCCATACCGTTGTCGAACGGCCAGGCGACGATATGCGGCGTCGCGGGCCGGATCTCCTGATCGCAGCCCGGGCAGCGGTACATCTTCGTCGACGCGGCGCCGGTGATGCTCTGCACCACCCATTCACCGTCGGGCATCGCAACCACTTTGCGCACGCCGTAGGAACTTGCAGGACGGAGATCCGGCGAGTCCGCGTCGCGGCGGTTGTTACGACGAGCCATGCATGGATTGTATTCAGAACAAGCGGAGGGTCGGATCCTCGATTCCGCGCAGGACGTCATAGTCCAGTAAGACGCAGCGGATTCCACGATCGGTCGCCAGCGTGCGGGCTTGGGGCTTGATCTCCTGCGCGGCGAAGACGCCCTGCACGGGTGCGAGCAACGGATCACGATTGAGCAGTTCGAGATATCGGCTGAGTTGCTCGACACCGTCGATCTCACCTCGTCGTTTGATCTCGACGGCCACCGTGCGTCCCTGTTCGTCCTTGCACAGGATGTCGACGGGGCCGATCGCGGTCGCGTACTCGCGGCGGATCAACGAGTAGCCGGTACCCAGGGTCTCGATGTGCAGCGCGAGCAGTTCCTGCAGGTGTGCTTCGACGCCGTCCTTCACCAGACCGGGATCGGTGCCGAGCTCGTGCTCGGAGTCGTGGTGCAACTCGTCGATCGTGATGATGAGCCGCTCCCCCGCCTTGTTCTCGACCGTCCAGACATGCGTGTCGTCGTCGAGTCGGATGGTGACCGTGCAGGGCGGTGACATCCAGTTCAGCGGCTTGTACGCACGATCGTCGGCATGGATGGAGACCGAGCCGTCGGCCTTCACCAAGATCAGTCGCTTCGCCGGCGGGAGATGTGCGGAGAGTCGTCCGGCATAGTCCACCGAACACGTCGCAATCACGAGCCGCACCCGCGCAGCGTATTGGAGAATGGAGCCGTGGCCGCAGCGATCGAGTGGTATCGGTGGTGGTTCCTGTTGGGACCGCTGCTCGGTGTCTGCTGGCTGCTCCTCATGGGCCTGTTGCTGCGCTGGACCTTTAGCCGACGCGGTTCGCTGGCCGGCGCATCGCGTCGACCCGCTGCGCCACATGAGTACGGACATCTCCGGCCCCTGCGTCGATTCGCGAACGAGCAGGAAGGCGAGCGCATCCGACGCGAACTCGCCGCGCACGGTGTGCGATCGACGACCGCGAATACTGCGGAGGGCTGGTTCGTGATGGTGTGGGCGCAGGACCTTGCGCGCGCCCGCGAGATCGTCGGCTCCGACTAGGGCAGGCGCACCGCGTTCGCACCGAGGTCGCGCAGTTGCGCAACGAAGCCCGCATATCCACGGTCGATGTGTTCCGCGCCATGCACGGTGGTGGTGCCGTCGGCAACCAATCCGGCAAGCACCAGACCGGCACCGGCCCGGATGTCGGTTGCCTCCACCGGCGCCCCCGAGAGTTGCGCACGACCACGGACCAGCGCGTGATGACCGTCGGTGCGCACATCGGCACCGAGGCGTGCCAACTCCTGCACAAACCGGAAGCGCGCCTCGAACAGGTTCTCCGTCACCATCGCCGCACCATCGGCGATCGCGTTGAGCGCAATGAACTGCGGCTGGAAGTCGGTGGCAACGCCGGGATACGGCAGGGTCACGATGTCGACGGCCTTCGGACGTGAGTTCATGGCGACGCGGAAGCCGTCCGCTTCCGGTGTGACGACGGCACCTGACACCACGAGCTTCTCGAGCGCGAGTTCCAGGTGCGCCGGATTGGCGTTGCGGATGAGCACATCACCCTGCGTCATGGTTGCGGCGATGGCCCACGTGCCGGCCACGATTCG
>CAXBQV010000048.1:0-12696 GCA_963978265.1 uncultured bacterium
AGCGACCCCGCGCGCATCGCAGCGCTGCTCGCAGGCGATGTGGATGCCATAGAGGCGATCCCGACTCCAGACCTTGCGCGCCTGCGCAACGACAAGCGCTTCCGCCTCGCGCAGAAGGTCTCGTGGCGGACCATCTTCTTTCACGCCGACCAGTACCGCGACGTTTCGCCCTTCATCACCGACCGCGCCGGCGTGCACACTGTTTCCACCTGGCTGAAGGAGCACGGCTGGCACGTCGTCACCGACGTCGACGGCCGCACCTATCTCGACTTCGCAGGGGGAATCGCCTGCCAGAACACGGGCCACGGCTTCGCTCCCGTCGTGGCTGCGGTGCACGCGCAGGGGCAGTGGCGACCGGCAGCTCTGCAGCAGGGCCGACTGCAGCCCATCGCTCCATCCGGCGGAGCCCACCAGGGCCAGCTCGAGATGACGACGCCCCTGCCGCTGCTGCCACTGCAGCAGCAGGACTTCGAGCAGATCTTCGAGGCGATGGACGGCCTACCCACGACCATTCGCCTACTCGACCCGCCACTGCACGAGTTCCTGCCCGACATCACCGAGATCTCGGTGCGCGTGGCGGTTCGGGCGGGGCGGGCGGCGCTTCCGGCGGAGGCGGAGTCGTCTGCGAAACCGAACCGCCGCCCAGCAGTGCTGGACGGCGGTCGAGAAGGCGTTCCCTTAGCGGGTTTCCTTGTGCACCGTGTGCTTCTTGCACTTCGGGCAGAACTTCTTGAGCTCGATGCGGTCTGGATCGTTACGACGGTTCTTGCGCGAGATGTAGTTGCGATCCTTGCAGTCGCCGCAGGCGAGCGTGATCTTCGGACGGATATCTGCTGACTTCGAGGCCATTGCGGCTCCTTGCCTTGTAGTTCCTGGTGCACCGGTTGGTGCTCCAAGTGCGCGCCGGAGCGCTAGTAGCGAGGGCCGGACTTGAACCGGCGACACAGCGATTATGAGCCGCTTGCTCTACCACCTGAGCTACCCCGCCGATTTGCGATCGGTTTCGCGAGCCCCCAAACGGAATCGAACCGTTGACCTTCTCCTTACCATGGAGACGCTCTACCGACTGAGCTATAGGGGCGCAGTGCCCGCAAGCACAGCGGCGGGAGTCTATGTGACGCTCAGATGCCCCGAGAAATCGCGATGATGCGGAATACGACGCACTGTTCGCGTCGGAAATCGCGATTGAACGCCCCGCCGCTCGGCGAGCACCCAACCGCCGGACCGACCGTTCGGCGACCGGGAGCCGAAACGAATTGTTTCGGGCTTGTACAGGCTTTGTCTAAGGTTCATACTCGAGCCATCCTCACCTCTAGAAGGAGGCCACATGAGTGGCATTTTTGACGTGAAGACGTTGACGATGGACCAGTTCCATGCCGTCTACAACTTCCTGTCCTTCGGTCTGGCAGCCATGCTCGCCACGACCGTCTTCCTGTACGCCAGCCAGAGCCGGGTCCTGCCCCGCTACCGCCAGGCAATCGCCGTCTCGGCCACCGTCACCCTCATCGCCATGTACCACTACTGGCGGATGTTCGACTCGTTCGAAGCTGCCCACGGCGGCGGCGACCCGTTCAACGAGGCCTACCGCTATGTCGACTGGCTGCTCACCGTGCCGCTGCTGCTCGTCGAGACGATCGCCGTTCTCGCACTCGCTAAGGAACTTCGCCGTAGCCTGCTGAACAAGCTGGTTCCGGCATCCGCACTCATGATCGCACTCGGCTACCCGGGCGATGTGTCAGCGGATACCGGCACGAAGATGATCTTCTTCGTGTTGTCGATGCTGCCGTTCCTGTACATCCTGTCGATCCTCTTCGGTCAGCTTTCGAAGGCGATCAGCGGACAGTCCGGCGCCGTGACCAGCCAGGTTCGCCGCCTGCGCACCGTGCTGCTCGTCACGTGGTGCGTCTACCCGGTTTCATACCTGATGCCGGTCCTCGGCTTCGACGGTGCGAACGCGTTCGTCGGTCGCCAGATCGGCTACACGATCGCGGACATCACCGCCAAGTGCCTCTTCGGCTTGATGATCTACCAGATCGCACGCACGAAGAGCGCGGAAGACAGCAAGGAGTACGCCTGGGACGAGGCGCACTAACCATCACCCACCCCTCGACAACGGGGAGCGAGCAAAGCTCGCTCCCCGTTGCCTTTCGCCAAACCGGAACACAATGCAGGATTGACCCATGAGTGAACTTCCACGTATCAAGGTGAGCAACAACGGCCCGTACCTCGTCAACGGCGACGTCGAATACGTTGATCAGGACGGCAATGTGATCGCCACCAAAGCCAAGGCAGCGTTGTGCCGTTGCGGCCTCTCCAACACGAAACCTTGGTGCGACGGGACGCATCGAACTGCAGGATTCGAAGCTCCGCCCTTCACCGAGTAGCCGATGACCGACGCCTTCGTCGAACTGGCACCGGGGGCATATCGCATCCCGCTCTCACCCTTCGACTTCATCAACGCATTTGCATTCGTCCATGACGACGGGCAGGTGACGCTTGTCGACACCGGAGTTCCCCAATCGAGTCCTCGGCTGCTCACCGGGCTGCGCTCGATCGGCTCACATGCGAGCAATGTCACCCGCATTGTGCTCACGCACGCGCATCCGGATCACGTCGGCAGCATCGGCCCGACGAAGCGAGCGCTGCACGTCGATGCCATTGCGGCGCATGAGATCGATGCCCCGTGGATCGAGCGTGGTACGCCGCCGAAGCGGGATGAGCGAACATTGCTGGGTCGGCTGCTCAACAGGCAGGTGAACAGCGGCAAGACCGCGTGGGAACCAACGCCGGTGACCCAAGCGCTCATTGACGGCCAACTCATCGATGACACCGGGTTGCGCGTGCATCACACACCCGGACACACGCTGGGGCACATCGCACTCGTCCACGAGCCCACCGGTGTCCTCATCACCGGCGACTCGATCTTCCATCTGCCGTGGGGCATTCGCTGGTCCGCCGCGATGTTCTGCGCGGACGTGCCGCTGAACAAGCGCACGGCACATGTGCTCGGCGAACTCGAGTACGACGTCGCAGCATTCACACACGGCACCGAGGTGCGGGACAACGCGCGCGAGCAGGTACGGACATTCCTGAAGCGGAAATCCGAGCGCAGCTAGCGGACGAGTGCTAGGCGCGGACCGCCTTCGCCATCTCCGCGAAATCCTCGACGAGCAAGTCGATCTCCGGTTGCTTGTGCGCGAAGGAGATGAGCCACTGGTCGTCCTGGCCCGGCGGGGTCATGATGCCGCGGTTCAACGCCCACAGCCACGAAAGCTGGGCGATATGCATGTCCTCGTGCTTGTAATCGCGGTAGTTGCGGGTCGGCGTCGTCGCCCAGGTCACGCAGCCCTTCACACCGAACCCGACCGTGTGCGCAGGGAGTTCGTACTCGTCGATGATGTCGCCGATGCGCGTCAGCGCCTGCATGTTGAATGCCTCGGCCTCAGCCAACGCTGCCGGAGTCGCAATCTCGTCGACAGCAATGACACCGGCCATGGAGAGCGGATTGCCGTTGAAGGTGCCGAAGTGCGGCATCCGACCGTCGACCACTGCTTCCATGAACTTCCGCTTGCCACCGAAAGCGGCAACCGGCACGCCACCACCGATCGACTTTGCGAATGTTGCGAGATCGGGTTCGACACCGAGCCGCTGCGCTGCGCCCTGCGGGCCAGCAGTGAGACCGGTCTTGACCTCGTCGAAAATAAGGACGACGCCGTACTGCGTGCACAGTTCGCGGACCCGCTCGAGGTAGCCCTCGTCGGGCAGACAGATACCGATGTTCTCCAACACGGGTTCGACGATGAAGCAGGCGATGTCATGCCCGTTCACCTTGAACATGCGCTCCAATGCATCCGCGTCGTTGAACGGAACGACCAGCACGTCGTCACCGTTCACACCGAGCGGAACATACGGCGTCGGGTTGTCGGCGGCGCCGATCTTGTCGAGCGGCGGCTTCGTGGAGACGGTGAATTCGTCGTAGGAGCCGTGGTAACCGCCTTCGACTTTCACCACCCCCATCCGGCCGGTGTACGCCCGCGCAACACGCAACGCGTACATCGTCGACTCGGTCCCGGAGTTGGTGAAGCGCAGCATGTCGAGTCCGAAACGGCGACACATGCGCTCTGCGGCATCGCGCGCGATCGGTGACGGCGTCACAAACAACGTGCCGATGTCCGTTGCTTCACGCAAGGCCTTCATGACGTCGGGGTTGAGATGTCCGACGAGCATGCCGCCGAAGCCCATCGAGAGATCAAGCAATTGGCGGCCCTGGACGTCCGTGACGTAAGCGCCGGACGCGGACTTGATCGAGAGCGGGTACGGGTCCCAGTACTGGAAACTCGAGGTGACACCAAGTGGTGTCGTGATTCTGGCCTCGGTGCTTTCGGCGCGGTTGCCGCCGGTGTCGTCGAGGAATCGCTGCCACTCGATCTCGAGCAGTTTCGCGATGCGATCGTGGTTGAGCGGTGTGGAAACGGCCGGCATCCGGCGATAGGTGTTCTTGTGCGGCGCGAGAACGCTTTGCATGTTGACCGACGCTCAATCCCAGCTGACGGCGGCGGCACTCCCTTGTGTGAAGGTTTGGCTGGTAAGCCGATTGTGTCCTACGGCCCGAAATAGCGCCAATTCACAACACCTTCGGCTGCGTTGATCGGCACAAATCAGGCGGGCTACGGCCGGAGCCCCGTGCACTGGACGGCTGTTGGACGGCCAACAGGACGTACGGCATTGCCGCTCTCAAACGCCACCTCGTGGGATTGCATCAATCGGCAACACCGATTGCACGCGTAGCCATACGTCGAGCACACCCAATCGCGGGGGGACCGCACTTGGAGGTGCACCATGTCAATCAGGACGTCGGCCGACCGGCCGATCGTGCGGAAGCAACGCCGCCGGATCTTGGGACTCAGACTCGGTTCAACTGTGGCAGCAGCAACAGCCGCGGCTATCGCGGTACTCGGTATTGCCAGTCCCGCCATTGCCCAAGTGAAACCCCCGGGCGACTACTTCGAAATCGACTTCACTGCTGCAGAGCCGACGTCGTACAACCATCTCACCGGTGGAGGTGCGTACGACGCGGGTGTGTCCAACGTGGACACCGTGCAATCACTCGAAGGCAAACAATTCGCCTGCGGCGACATCGTGTCGTTCATGACGAAGATCAAGATGAACGATGCCGAGTCCGGTGCGTACGGTGCGACAACTGTCCGCATGTATTACAGCTTCGACATGGCGTCGTCCGGCTCAGCAAACGGTGTCGGGTTCTCCGATCTCATCACAGCGAAAATCAACTACCCGCCGATCGCACCGGATCTCCTGCAACCGGCCTCCACGATCGATGACGCCATCGTCGACGATGGAAACAGCCACGTCACAAACACGACAGTCGTGAAGGTCGGATCCATGTGGGTGAAGGATTCACATCTCGACGCCACATTCGACATCAACGATATCGAGGCCGGCGAGACCATCGTCTTGCAGGTCGACATGAAGCTCAAGTGCGATCCCACACAGTCAACAGCGACCGGCAACGTACAGGCGAAGTTGACCAACAGTGAAGTCATTGCGACCGCTCTCACCCCGAATGGCACGACGCTGCCGAATCACATCAACAGCGGCGTCCGCACCATCCCCATGAAGAGCCCCGGCGATATCCACTACCCGCAGGTGTCACTGCAGAAGACCGTGACGACACCGACTGGTGACTGTGCGACTGCCACCGACAGTCTCGCGGTGAATTCCGGCGACCAGGTGAAGTACTGCTACGCGATCACGAATCCGAGCAACGTGCTGAATCCACCCGGCACTCCGCTCTATCAACTTCGGATCAAGGACGACGCCGGCACACCGGGCAATACGGGTGACGACTGGTGGATCGACACCAGCACCATCAGCGGGCTTCAGAATCTCGACGGCGTGGGCTCGATTGCGAACGATCTGGCGCCCGGTGTCACGGCCCACGCCTCCGTGGTTCGAACCGTGACTTACGTGGATTCGTCGACGAAGGTCATCAATACCGCGACCGCATACGGCGACGACTCCGTCATCGACCCCTACACCTTGTCAGCATCGGACACCGCACAGGTGGTGCTCTTCGTGCCGGCGCCAGCGGTTGACATCGACAAGACGACGTCCAACACAGTAGATCCGCTGCCATCGGACAACCCGATCATCTACGTCGGCGAGACCGTGCACTGGCAGTATGAAGTGACGAACACCGGCAACGTCCCGCTCAACACCATCACCGTCACGGACAACCGTGGCGTCAGCGTTTCGTGCCCGTCCACAACATTGGCCGTTGGCGAGAAGATGACGTGTACTGCGAGTGGTACCGCAATCGCCGGCACCTACTCGAATATCGGCACGGCGGTCGCGCACTACAACAGCGAGACGGTCACCGCATCCGATCCGAGTGGCTACTTCGGCCGCGACCCTCGGATCGACGTGCAGAAGCTCCCTGCAACACAAACCGTTGTGCAGGGCGGGACTGCGAATTTCACGATCATCGTGACGAACACCGGCAACATGCCGCTGACCTCGGTGTCGATCTCGGATCCGCTCGCGCCAGCGTGTACGGGCTCGCTCCCGAACCTCGCAGTGAGTGATTCGACGACAGTGACCTGCAGCGCCACGGACGTGACGGCACCGTTCACCAACGTTGTCACCGCATCCGGAACAGCGGAAGGTCGGGTCGTCACGGATACCGCTTCGGCGGACGTCGTGGTCGACTATCTGCCGAACATCGCAGTGACAAAGACAGCAAACCCCACGCATGTCTCCGAGCTCGGCGGGTCGGTGTCCTTCACCGTAACCGTGCAGAACAACGCCAATGAGAACTTCATCCTGAACAGCCTGACGGACACGATCTACGGCAACCTCGACAATCGGGGAACCTGCGATGTCCCGCAGACGATCAGCCCCGCAGGCTCGTACAGCTGCGCGTTCACCGAGACCGTGTCCGGCGAGCCGTCGACGGCTCACGTGGACACCGTCACTGCAAGCGGTGTCGATCCGCAGGGCAACCCCGGTTCGGCCTCCGACAACGCCACTGTCACATTCGATGACGTCCAGCCCGACATCTCGGTGACCAAGACCGCGGCACCGACGGCCGTCTCCGAACTCGGCGGACTGGTGCAGTTCACCGTTGTGGTGACAAACCACAGCGCCGAACAGGTGCTGCTGACGTCGCTTTCTGACTCCATCTTCGGCAACCTTGTGGGCAAGGGGAACTGTGCGACCGGTGGCTGGATCACCGGTGGTGGCGGTACCTACACCTGCGTGTTCAGCGAGACCGTCACCGGTGAACCGACGCTGCAGCACGTGAACACCATCACTGCAGTCGCGGCCGACAACGATGGCAACACGGACACGGCAACCGCCACTGCCACCGTCACGTTCGTCGATGTGCAGCCGGATATCTCGGTCACGAAGACGGTGAATCCGACGCATGTCCCGGAGCCCGGCGGTTCGGTCGAGTTCACAATCCTTGTGACGAACCACAACGGTGAGCAAGTGCAGCTGACATCACTCACCGATTCCGTGTTCGGCAACCTTGCAGGCAAGGGAACCTGTGCAACGGGTGGATGGATCACCGGCAACGGTGGCACGTACACCTGCTCGTTCTCCGACACGGTGACCGGACAGCCGGCAGCGCCGCACACCGACACGGTGACCGCGATTGCCTCCGACAATGACGGCAACAGCGACACTGCAACAGCATCGGCCCAGGTCACCTTCGACGACATCAAGCCGGATATCACCGTCACGAAGACCGCCAATCCGACGCACATATCCGAACTCGGTGGATCCGTTGAGTTCACCGTCGTCGTGCACAACGTGAATGCCGAAGCAGTCACGCTGGATTCGCTGACCGACAGTGTCTACGGGAACCTGCATGGCAAGGGCACCTGTGCGACCGGTGGGTCGATCGCTGGTGGAGGCGACTACTCCTGCGCATTCAGCGAGACAGTGACGGGTGAGCCGGCACTCCCGCACTTCGACACGGTGACTGCGGTTGCGTCGGACAACGACGGCAACAGCGACACCGCGACAGCATCTGCAACGGTCACCTTCGACGACGTCCAGCCGGACATCTCGGTCACGAAGACCCCGGATACGACACATGTGAGCGAACTCGGCGGAGCCGTGCAGTTCACCGTCGTGGTGACGAACCACAGCGCCGAACAAGTCCAACTGACCACACTGAGCGACAGCGTGTTCGGGAACCTCGTCGGCAAGGGCACTTGTGCAACAGGCGGATGGATCATCGGCAATGGTGGCACCTACACCTGCGCATTCACCCAAACCATTACCGGTGAACCGAGTACGCCACACGTTGACACCGTAACTGCCATTGCCGCGGATAACGACGGCAACAGTGACACGGCGACAGCATCAGCAACGGTCACATTCGACGATGTGGCAGTGGACATCACGGTCACGAAGATCGCGAACCCCACACACATCTCCGAATTGGGAGGTTCGGTGCTGTTCACCGTCGTGGTGCACAACGTGAATGCCGAGACCGTCACCCTGACATCGCTAGATGACAGCGTCTTCGGCAACCTCAATGGTCAGGGCACCTGCACGACCGGTGCCACGATCGCCGGCGGCGGAAGCTACTCGTGCAGCTTCTCGAGGCCGCTGATCGGACAGCCGGCCACACCGCACACCGACACCGTCACAGCAGTTGCCGCAGACAATGACGGCAACAGTGATACGGCGACCGCAACAGCAACGGTCACATTCGACAACGTGCTTCCGGACATCACGGTGGTGAAGACCGCGAATCCCACCACGTTGCCGGTGAGCGGCGGGTACGTCGACTACCTGATCCGGATCACGAATGCCGGCCAGGAGACGGTCACCATCACGTCGTTCTCCGACTCGAAGTTGACCTTGCCGGAAACCTGCACATCCATTGTCGGCCAAACGCTGGCGCCTGGAGCATGGATCGACTGCGTGCTTGCGCACCAGTGGATCGTGCCGGATGCAACTGGTCAGTTCGTCAACACTGCGACAGCAACCGGTTGCGATGATGACAGTTCCTGCGACACCGACACCGGTACGGCGACAGTGAAATTCAGCTGGTACGGCCGCACTCCGGGCTATTGGAAGAACCATCCTGCCGCCTGGCCGACGCCCTACCTGCCAACCCAATTGCTGAATACCGTGTTCACGTTGCCATCTGGGATCACCTCGCCCAGCGGAAAGCCGGATGCCGGTGACACGCTGATGACGGCGCTCGGCTATCAGGGCGGTTCCGGCACAACCGGTGCCGCGCAGATTCTGCTCCGCGCCGCCACTGCAGCACTGCTCAACGAGCAGTACTACGGCGAGTGGTATCCGGCAACCAGCATCGGCGCGATCACGTCGGCAGTGAACGCTGCACTTGCTGGCACCCGCGAGGCGATGCTCACGTTGGCCACGCAACTCGACAAGTGGAACAACGGAATCGAGGCGGCGCTCCCGTGAAGGTGATGCGTTGATCACCCCCAATCCCTTCCGGGCCGCATACATATGCGGTCCGGAAGGGATTGCTCTCGTTCTCTGCACGCTACAAGAACGGTTGGGTCTCGTATGGCGCCGAAGGAACAGTTGCTCTATGCAACAACGGTCACCGCGTCACACTTGCGTTATTGGATTCGGACATAACGCCATATTCGACACCGGTGCCCAGGGGGACACATGGAATCACTGCGGCACTGGCTGAAGCCCTCGACGACGCCGAACGGCGGCGAAAGCGCACCGCTCATTGGGGCCAACCCGCTGGACGTCCTCAATCACGTCTCGGGAATCGTGTTGGTCATCGCGCCGGACCTCACCATCAGCTGGGCAAGCCCGTCCACCGAGACCGCGTGCGGATGGACATCCGCCGAGCTCGAACAGCTGCACTGGCACACGCTCGTGCATCCCGCTGACGTTGACCGGGTGCGGGAGCTGGTGCGAGCGCAAGCACCCCGAAACGCGAGCGTCGAACTCCGCCTTCGCGGTGCCAGCGGCAACTACCGATGGCACCGGGCGTCTGTTCAACGCCTCAACGAAACTCCCCAAGCCGGCTATGTGGTTGAACTCATCGATGTCAACAGCGAGGTCAAGCTACGCCAGCAGCGGTACAACACGGACGAAACACTCAGACGACTCTTCGACGACCTCACGGAGAGCGTGGTCGAGTGGCAACCGATACGCGAAAGCTCGGGCCGAATCGTGGATCTGCATTTGCTGCGATGCAATCAAGCCTTCAATGACCGCTTTGGCGGATACTCGATGGAAGGGCGACGTGCTTCGGCGTTCTTCCCGCTGGCGATTTCCATGATCCCGGCCATGGAAGCACTCACTGCACATGGTGGCGAGAGCCTGCACAACATCGATGTCGGACAAGATGTCTACCGCTTGCACCTTTCCGCGACATCGCACGGAACAGTGATCGATGTTTCCCGACGCATGAATCCAAACGACAGCAGGTCCGACTCCCCATCAGCCACGGAACAGCAGGAACATCTGGCACGAGTAGCCCACACCTTGCGGACGAATCTCTCGGTGGTCCAAGGCTGGACGGATCTCCTGGCGGACGCCGAGGACGACCCCGACGTTCGGCACGAAGCCGTGCAACGTATTTCGCGCAACACGAAGACGTTGCTCGCGTCGGTGAACGAATTGATGGCTTCTGCCGCGAACAACGGCAGGTACGCGCTGACCACCAGTCCAGTGGAGTTGACGCCGCTGCTAGCGGCGGCCGTCGAGGATCTGCGGCCGAGCTATCCACACATCTCACTGCATTTGCGTAGTGCAGACGGTTTGGCTGCCCACACCAACCCGAGTGCATTGAGCACGGTTCTGCAGCATCTGCTCGAGAACGCAGCCCGATTTGCAACATCGCAGGTCATCATGACCGCAACCCCGCTCGGCAACCAGATCGCACTCGAGGTGCAGGATGACGGGCCGGGAATTGCAGCGGATGTGGAACTGTTCAAAGCGTTCACACCGAACCATCACGGTGAGGGCAACGGCGTAGGACTCAATGTGGTCCACAAGCTGGTGGAGGCCCTGGATGGAACGATCACAGCAACGAATCGGTCGGACGGTCCGGGGGCGCGCTTCCTGGTGACGATTCCAGCGAATCAGGCGGAATTGAGCAGTCGGTAGCCGACGCTCGGAACCGCAATCGCGATACGCGGACCTCCGGCACGTTGCACCTTCTGACGAAGTCTCGACACCGTCACTTCCAATACGTGCGGGTCATAGAAGTCTCCCCAGATCTCCTCGAGCATCTCCGAACGGCGAACCACGCGCATTGGCTTCTCGATGAGCTTGTGCAGCACATCGAACTCGATGCGCGACAGTGGGACTTCCCGATCATTCACTGTGACCGAACGCGACTCGGAATCGAGCACGATCGGTCCGGCCACGAATCGGGATTGCTGGACGTCCAGCCCCCGTTCGCGAGATGCGAACTGCGCCTCGACATGCGCAAGCAGCAAGCGAGGTGACACCGGCTTCACGATGTAGTCATCGCCACCAGCGGCAAACCCGAGAAGTTCATCGACCTCCTCGCCCGCGCCGGTCAGAAACACGATGGGGACGGCGCTGAACTTGCGGATCCGCCGACACACCTCGTGACCGGTCATGTCACGAAGCCCCACATCGAGCAGGATCAAATCGGGCTGATGGGCATGATGTGCGTCGATTGCCTGGACGCCGTTCGCGGCTTCGATGGTCCGCAGCCCGGCAGTTCGCAAGACGCTGACGATCAGGTCCCGCATCTCTTTCTCGTCGTCAACGACGAGGACAGTTCGAGTATTCACAATTCCCCTGTCTCATCTTCACAGCGAATCTCTAGTTCTGCACCGATGCTAAGTGGCCTGTCGCGTCAAAACTCACAGTGTGAGCACACTGTGAACTAGGTGTGATCGCCGAGTTCGTCGTCGGAAAAATGCTTGCAGTACCGAAAACAAGCAGACGAAGGACTTCCCCAAATGCCGACGCCGCGCCAAGTGATGGAACGCAACAACCTGCACCAATGCATCTCGGAACACCGCGACGTCGGCTTCTTCCGCTGGTTGCCGGATGCAGTGACGCTCGAGCCGACCGGCATCGAATTCGTTCAGTTCGAACTTAATAAATTGCGTCAGGAGAATGGCGACGGCCTGTTCCCCTGCCAGCTCGCGCACGACCCAACGCGGCCGCGCGATGCCCACGCGATGCAGATCCGCACCATCGAGTACCTGATCGGCTACGTGCCCGATCACGGTGCTGGTTGGTGGCAGCAGCAGTTCGACATGCTCGGCGACCCGCGCATCCGACTTGTCGGACTGTGCCGGATCACGGAGACGACTGACGATGGCTTGACGCTCTTCAAGCCCACCTGCCAGTTCCGCGTGCAGTTCCCCTTCCGACAGTTGCAGCTGCTATGACCGCCGAAGTCTCAACACTCCCCGAACCCGTGGCATCCATCACCGAGCGACCGGCATTCACCCTTGCCCGGCTGCTCACCAACAAACCGGACTTCGACGAGGCCGCGCGGCTGATGGTCGCATTGCTGTGCTGGCCGATCGGTGCCGACGGATGTTTCATCGTGCAGTCGACCGATTCCGGCTATTGCACGCTCGGCAGCTACCTCCACCAGCAGCGCTCCGATGCCGACGCAGTACTCAGACCACTGATCTCCGACGTCGCGCACGCTGCATCCGCGTCGGTGCC
>CAXBQV010000049.1:0-12504 GCA_963978265.1 uncultured bacterium
GCGAGACGGCGGTGATCATCGTGGCGGGGTTCGTCCAATCCGACCACGGTTGGGCGTCGACGCCGAGTCCGATGGCAGGCGTAGCCGCGGGTGAGGCGTTGACGTACGGCACCAAGTTGTCTGCGTTCATCGGTGCCTTCTTCCTCGTCCTCGGGTGGTTCGCGAGCCTGCGGCTCGGCAAGTCGAACGAATAGCGGAGTTTTCCAAGATTCGTCCCATTCCCCGTCAGGACTGGATGCAGGCGCTCGAATCCATCTTCATTCGTGCAACCGCTGGGTCAGGCTTGCCACATGAAGCGTTCCTTCCTTCTCAGTGGCGGCGTTCTGACCGGAATCGCATCCGTTCTGGGTGTGAATCCGTTGCACACCGGCGCCGCAACTGCCATGACAGCTACGCCGACGGTCGCAAAGGCCACGACAACGTCCACGGTGACGAAGACGTCGTCGCTGACGACACGCACCCTCACCGGAAGCCCGGTCAGTTATCAGTACGGCACCGTGCAAGTGCAACTCAAGGTTGCTGGGAAGAAGATCACCGCAGTGAAGGTGCTGCAGGCGCCATCGGGCCGCAGTCAGCAGTTCACCGACTACTCGATTCCCACACTCACGTCGGAGGTACTGCGGGCCCAGTCGGCGAAGATTGCCATGGTGTCGGGTGCCACCTACACCTCGATGGGCTTCATCAAGTCGCTTGCTTCGGCGCTGCAGCAGCGTTGACCGGAATACCTGCTCCGTGCCTGCCGTTACCCTAGGCAGGGTTAAGGAGCAGCATGACCGCGCATCTCGATCTCGCCGTCGGCGGAATGACGTGCTCGTCATGCGCAGCCCGCATCGAGCGCAAACTCAACAAACTCGACGGCGTCACTGCCACGGTGAACTACGCAACCGAGAAGGCGACCATCGAATTCGACAATGCCGTTGTCACCCCCCAGCAACTCATCGCCACCATTGAGGCGACCGGCTACACCGCCGAGTTGCCGAAGCCCGAGGTCGATGGGCCGAGACTCGAAGTCGATGACCTGCAGAAGCGGCTGTGGTTGTCGGCGATATTCGGTGTACCGGTGGCACTCGTCTCGATGGTGCCCGCTCTGCAGTTCGACTACTGGCAGTGGGTGGCATTCACGCTCTCGACGCCGGTCGTGCTCATCGGTGCCTGGCCGTTCCACCGCGCTGCCGTCGTCAATGCGCGGCATGGTGCCACGACGATGGACACGCTCATATCGGTGGGCGTCACAGCTGCCTACGTCTGGTCGGTCTGGGCAATTTTCTTCACCGGCTCGGGCAAGGCCGGAACACACATGGACATGTCGGTGACATCGACCACGACGTCCGCGCACCTGTATTTCGAAGTGGCCGCCGGTGTGACCGTGTTGATCCTGCTCGGCCGCTACTTCGAGGCACGCGCGAAGTTCCGGTCCGGTGCAGCACTCAAAGCACTCCTTGCACTCGGTGCCAAGGATGTCGCCGTTGTCCGCGCTGGTGCGGAGACCAGGATCCCGATCGCCGAACTGCAGGTCGGTGACCATTTCATCGTGCGCCCCGGTGAGAAGTTTGCTACCGACGGTCGGATCGTCGAAGGCTCCAGCACGGTCGACGTCTCCTTGCTCACCGGTGAATCGCTGCCGATCGATGTCGGTGTCGGCGATGCCGTCACCGGTGCCACGGTGAACATCGCCGGTCGACTGGTGGTGGTGGCCGAACGCATCGGCAATGACACGGCGCTGGCGCAGATCGGCCGACTCGTCACTGCAGCGCAGAGCGGGAAGGCGCCGGTGCAGCGCCTCGCCGATCGAGTCTCTGCAATCTTCGTTCCAAGTGTGATCGGCCTCGCGCTCGTCACCTTCGCGTCATGGCTCGCAACCGGTCACGAACTCTCGCAGGCATTCAGCGCAGGCGTGGCGGTCCTCATCATTGCCTGCCCGTGCGCCCTCGGACTCGCGACGCCTACGGCACTCCTCGTCGGCACCGGCCGTGGCGCACAACTCGGACTCCTTATCAAGGGTCCCGAGATGTTGGAATCGACGCGGGTTATCGACACGATCGTGCTCGACAAGACCGGCACGATCACCGCGGGGAAGATGGCCCTTGTCGACGTCGTGTGCGATGGCGTCGATCGCGCAACCGTCCTTCGCTACGCCGCCGCACTTGAAGATGCCTCCGAGCATCCGATCGCCACGGCAATCGTCAGCGCGGCGCTCGCTGAACAGCAGACGCTCGCACGCGTCGAGCATTTCATGAACATCGCAGGTCAGGGCGTGGTCGGCACCGTCGACGGAATCGATGTGAAGGTCGGTCGTCGCAACAACCATCTCACTCCGGCACTGGCTGCCGCCCTCGACGCTGCAGAACGGGACGGCAACACAGCCGTCGTCGTCGAATGGGGTGGTCAGGCACGGGCAGTGCTTGTCGTCGCGGACACGGTGCGACCGGAATCGAAACAGGCGATCGAGCTGCTCGTGGCGCTCGGGCTGCATCCGGTACTGCTCACCGGTGACAACGAACGCACGGCGAACGCAGTGGCCGCACGTGTCGGCATCACGGACGTGCGCGCGAATGTGCTCCCAGCGGACAAGCTGCGCATCATCAGTGGTCTGCAGGCCGACGGCAAGGTGGTCGCCATGGTCGGCGATGGAGTGAACGACGCCGCAGCGCTTGCGCAGGCGGATGTCGGCATCGCAATCGGCACCGGCACCGATGTCGCCATCGAGGCAAGCGATCTCACACTGATGCGCAACGATCTGCGCGCCGTATCCGCCGCGATCAAACTGGCGCGTGCCACGCTGCGCACGATCAAGGGCAACCTGTTCTGGGCCTTCGCCTACAACGTCGCCGCCATCCCGCTCGCGGCATTCGGCCTGCTGAACCCGCTGATCGCCGGTGGTGCAATGGCGTTCTCGTCGGTCTTCGTGGTGACAAACAGTCTGCGTCTTCGCAGATTCACCGCATAGGATCCCGCGCATGAAGTTGCGCGCCGCACTGGCGGATCTGCCGAAATACATTCCCGGCCGTCCACCGGCAGCGCGCCCCGGACTCACCACCTACAAGATCTCGAGCAACGAGAATCCGTACGCGCCACTGCGGCAGATCGTCGATGCGGCGCAACAGGCAGTGCTGCAGATGAACCGCTACCCGGACATGGGGGTCACCGAACTGCACGACGCCCTCGCGTCGCGGTTCGACGTCCCCGCAGCGCATATCGCCACCGGCACCGGCTCGGTCGGCCTGCTGCAACAGTTCGTGCAGGCGACCTGCGATGCCGGCGACGAAGTCGTGTTCGCGTGGCGAGCATTCGAGGCGTATCCGATCGTCGCCACCATCAATGGTGCGGTGTCGGTGCGGGTGCCATTGCGTCCGGATGAGTCACACGATCTTGATGCGATGGCAGCCGCCATCACCGAGCGGACGAAGTTGATCCTCGTCTGCCAACCGAACAATCCCACTGGGGTGGCGGCCACCCGCGGCGAGCTCGATGCATTCATCGCGATGGTTCCGAAACACGTGCTTGTCGTCATCGACGAGGCCTACGTCGAATTCGTCACCGGTGACGCGATCCCCGATGGCCTTGAGTACTACCGAACACACGAGAACGTGGCGGTACTCCGCACGTTCTCGAAGGCGTTTGGCCTCGCCGGACTTCGCGTCGGGTACGCCATCGCGCATGACGATGTTGCTGCTGCGCTACGCGCCTGCGCCGTTCCGTTCGGCGTGAGTGGTGTCGCGCAGGCGGCGGCAGTGGCGGCGCTCAAGGTGGAGGCGGAATTGCAGCCTCGCGTCGCACAGATCGTCGCTGCGCGGGAGGAAGTCACTCAGGCCCTTCGCTCGCAGGGCTGGCAGTTGCCGGACAGCCAGGCGAATTTCGTGTGGTTGCGCCTCGGGGAACGAGCGCCGGAGTTCGCTGCATTCTGCGACGAACGCGGACTTGCGGTCCGTCCCTACGGAACGGAAGGTGTGCGGGTGACCGTCGGGGACAGCCCGGCAGATGCCCGCTTCATCGACGCATGCAATGACTGGTTGGCCACGCACAACCACTGACGATTGCCCTGTTGTCCACAGTGGTGTGGTGATACAACAGGAATATGTTCCTCACGTTCATCGGTGGAGCCCGGACGGTCACCGGGTCGAAGACGCTCGTCGAGATCGACGGTGGCAAAGTGCTCGTCGACTGCGGACTTTTTCAAGGCAGCAGCGAGGACCGCGCGAAGAATTGGGATCCCCTGCCCATCAATCCGGCCGAGATCGACGCCGTCATCCTCACCCACGCACATCTCGACCATTGCGGATACCTGCCGTCACTCGTGCGTGACGGCTTCTCCGGTCCCGTCTACTGCACGCAATCGACCGCCGCACTCGCCGAAGTTGTGTTGCGCGACAGTGCGCATCTGCAGGAGGAGGACGCCGAGTACGCGCGGAAGAAGGGTTACTCCCGCCATGCGGTTCCGCGGGCGCTGTACGACACACGTGATGCAGAGGCGGCGATCGCGCTCTTCGCGCCACAGCCGTTCCATCACGACTTCACGCTCTGGCCCAACGCCGTCGCCGAACTCGAGCCCAGCGGACACATCCTCGGATCCGCGGTGCTGCGCCTGTCCGAACTGGGTGAGCGGCCGCGCACGGTTGTGTTCAGCGGCGATCTTGGTCGTCCATCGCATCCATTGCTCGTTCCTCCGCATGCGCCCTCAAATGCCGACGCCGTCGTCATCGAATCAACGTACGGCGATCGTGTGCATGAAGACGTCGCCAAAGGTCTCACCGAACTTGCCGAAGCGATCACGCGCACACTCGCGCGCAGCGGCACTGTGGTGATTCCGGCATTCGCGGTTGACCGTACCGAAGTACTGCTCAAGGCATTGCGCGATCTGCAGGATCAGCAACGCATCCCAGTGGCGCAGATCTTTGTCGATAGTCCGATGGCACTCGCGACGCTGAAGATCTACACGGATGCCATTGATGCAAATGAACCCGAGTTCCGCAGTGACATCCTCGCGCGAGGTTCCGATCTGCTCGAACTCCCGAACCTGCATGCAGCGCGTACGCCACAGGAGTCGATGGAACTCGATCGCGGTGGCCCGCACATCATCGTGTCCGCCTCCGGCATGGCCTCCGGTGGGCGCGTCGTGCACCACCTGAAGGCGTTACTGCCGGACACGCGCAATACGGTGATCCTTGTCGGATTTCAGGCGCAGGGGACGCTCGGCAGGATCCTCGCCGATGGTGTCCCGCAGGTGAAGATCCATGGCCAGTACGTGAAGGTGCGCGCAGACGTCATCAGCATTCCCGTCTTCAGCGTGCACGGTGACTCCGACGAACTCATGGCGTGGCTGAAATCGGCCGGTCAGGTGCCAACCAACGTGTTTGTCGTGCACGGCGAAGTCGGATCATCCGAGCTCTTCGCACAACGCGTGAACCGGGAACTCGACGTCGCTGCGGTGGTTCCGAGGCCCGGCGAGCGGGTCCGCATCTAAGTGGTGTCACTACTCGCGGTCATCACTGCTGCGCTCAGCGCGCTTTGGTTGCCGGAGACCCAGCACCAGCGGGCGGCGGCGTTGGTCGGCAGGCCCGACCCGGCACCCGACGAGCGAGTCGTGCTCTGGTGGCAGCAGCGAAAGCGACAACTTCCCGGTCAACCGCGCACAACGCAACTCCTGCAATTGGTCATCGCCGAACTTGCTGCCGGTGCGGTCCCCGAACACGCATTCACAGCCGTGCTCCACGCCACTACGCCGCAACACCTCCGTGAACATCCCCCCACGGTCGACGTGCACGTGTGGGGCGACGTCGCATCTATCTGGAGTGCGGCGCAGCAAGCGGGGTTCTCGATGGCGACATCGCTGCAACGAGTGCACGCGAATGCGCTCGTGGATCAGGAGATCGCGCGCGAAGTGCAGTCGAATGTCGCTGCACCGAAGTTCTCGATCATGACGATGGCAGTGCTTCCGGCAGCGGTCTGGACGATGGGTACCGGGTTCGGCGCGAATCCGCTGGAGTTCCTGGTCACCACACCGGTGGGGTGGGTCTGTCTTGTGCTCGGACTCGCACTCTTCGCGCTTGCGGGGTTCACGGTGCGTCGGATGATCGTGAGTGCGTTGCGATGAGGCAACGACTTGTCATGGCTGCAGCTGCCGGCTCACTCCCACTCGTTTTCATGCCGTTCGATGCAGCAGTGCTCGTTGGTGCGATCGTCGGAATGCTGGTGTTCCGGTGGGTGCCACGGATTCCCGACGGCAAGGCGCAGGCCGCGGCACAGGAACGGATCCAGACAATGCCGATCGTCCTCGACGTGCTCTCGCTCGGACTCGATGCCGGCATCTCATGGGATCGTGCGACGGCGTATGCCAGCGAATGCGCGTCCGGCGAACTCGCGACGGAGCTCCAGCGCGCAGCGCATCGGTTGGCGCTGGGAGCGGCGCCCCACGAGGTGTGGACTGGCGGGCTCGGACAAATCAGCGTCGTGGTGGAACGGAGCTTTCGCAGCGGCGCACCCGTATCCACGCTGCTCCGCCAGCAAGCAGACGCACTCCGTGCCGACGAACGCGTGCGCCGCCTCGGGCAGAGCCGCAAGCTCGCGGAGAAGGTGCTCGTGCCGGTGACGTTGCTCGGTATGCCGGCCTTCTTCCTGCTCGCACTGCTTCCGACGCTCGCCTCGATCGCATCCACACTCACGTTGCATTTCTAGTTTTCCACCGATCCGGATCCACACGTCCGCAGTGTCGGAGGGCACCGCAGGCTGCGCGCATCTCAACAAACCGAAAGGTGTGCAATGTTCAAGACGCTTCTCCGCAGGCTCGCGGATTCCACCGGAGCCATCACACTCGAATACGTGTTCAACTCCCTCATCGGGATCGCGGTCGCAGGTGTGCTGTTCTTCTTCATCAAGTCGCCCGCGTTCGCCACGTTGCTCTCGAGCAACATCACCAACTTCATCAGCAACGCCGTTGGCTCACTCTTCAACTGGGGATGAACCGACGCAGCGTGAGGAACCGGGGTCGTCGCCCCGGTTCTTCCACATCCGGATCGGTCACGCTCGAGGCGACATTCTCGATGGTGTCGCTCATCGTCGTGTTTGCAATGCTTGTGCAGTGCATGAGCGTCGTTGCGCTCAACACTGCACTCACGTCGTGTGCCCGTGAAGCGGCCCGGGTTGCGGCAATCGAACTCGACCCCGTTGCCGGAAAGCGAGCGGCCCTCAACCAAGTCGCTCACTGCCATCCGGAAGCAAGCCTCGAACTCGGGAGCGACGGGAACTACATCGACGCCACCGTCAGTCGCCGCATCCGGATTCTGGGGCTGCCGAAGGCAATCACACTCAGTAGTTCGGCGTCGGCATTGAAGGAGCCGGGCTGGTGAACGACGACGGAGCCCTCGAATCCTTCACGGCAATGCTCATCGCCCTCCTGCTGTTGCTCTGCCTGACCTTCGCCGCCGCATTCGCACTCATCACGCAGTACCAGCGGGGACGGACGGCCGCGGATCTCGCGGCACTAGCGGCGGTCGGTACCGCTGATCCGTGCACCGTGGCGGAAGCAGTCGCTCTGCGCAACGGCGCCAGGCTGACGGCCTGCAGTCCCACCGAGAACGAGGTGCGCATCACCGTCACACTCCCGACCGGACTCCACCGGCTGCCAATCCCGCATTCCCTCGACGTCTCTGCAAGGGCTGGCCTTCCAAGCCCTACAGTTTCACCGTGACTGAGAAGACCGCAGCCTTCTTCGACGTGGACAACACGTTGATGCGCGGTGCGTCGATGTACCACCTCGCGCGTGGCATGGCGCAGCACGGCTTCTTCAGCGGCAAGCAGATCCGGAACTTCGCGCGCAAACAGTTGAAGTACCTCGCCTCCGGCAAGGAGCACGCAAAGGACCTGAAGTTCGTCACCGACGCGACGATGCAGTTCGTGGCCGGACGCAGAGCCGACGAGATGCATGAGATCGGCGAGGAGATCATCGGCGACATCCTGTTGAACAAGCTCTGGCCGGGCACGTTGAAGATGGCGCAGGCGCACATCTCGATGGGACAGGAAGTGTGGTTGGTGACTGCATCACCGAACGAACTCGCTGACAGTCTGGCAAAGCGCGTCGGACTCACGGGCGGTATTGGTACGCGGGCGGAGGTCGTCGACGGCGTGTACACCGGCCATCTCGATGGGGCGCCGTTGCACGGCAAGGCGAAGGCCGACGCCGTCCGCGCGCTTGCAGTCGAACGCGGCATCAATCTCGCCCAGAGCGTCGCCTATTCGGATTCGTCGAACGACCTTCCACTCCTTTCCGCGGTGGGCATGGCTGTGCCCGTGAACCCCGATCGTTCGCTGCGGCGGCACGCCCGCAAGCACGGCTGGCCGATCGTGGAATTCCGGCGGAGTCGGTTCTGGGTCGACAGCCCGAGCCCCGCGAACCCCACGGTGGCCGCCGGTGTCGGTATCGCGGCCGGGCTGGCCGTCGCCCTCACGCGGAAACGGCCGAAATAGGGCTCTGGCCGAACTTCTGTCCACCATCTGGGCGTCCGGCGCCCACCATTTGGTCGCCACCGTTTGGCCCTTCCTACGCTTCACCCGTCCACCGCAACGGCGCGGAATTTCGTGGGGTGGAACGCCGCCCCCATGAGGGAGGTGGCATATGCAGATCCCCGAGTCCACGGCTGCCCGCCTCCCCGTCTACCTCCGGGTGCTCACCGATCTCGGCAATCGGGACCTCATCTCGTCCGACGAGCTCGCCAACGCCTGCGGCGTGAACTCCGCGCAACTGCGCAAGGACCTCTCCTTCATCGGCACCCGCGGCACCCGCGGTGTCGGCTACGACGTGCGCACACTGCGCGCCGATCTCGCCGCCGAACTCGGCATGAGCCACGACTGGCCGGTCGTTGTCGTCGGTGGTGGCAATCTCGGTCTGGCGCTTGCCAACTACGGCGGCTTCCTCGCACGCGGATTCCGGATCGTCGGCCTCGTCGACGCCGACATCATGCGCGTCGGTGAGGTCGTGAACGACGACCTGCGCGTGCAGCCGATGTCCGATCTCGAGAAGATCGTGCATCGCACGCATGCTGTCATCGGCGTCATCGCGACACCGGCCGATTCCGCGCAGGCTGTTGCGGATCTCATGGTGGCGGCCGGCATCACCGGCATCCTCAACTTCGCACCGACCGTCCTCAACGTCCGAAATGGCGTTGAGGTGCGCGATGTCGATCTCGGTGTGGAACTCCAACTGCTCGCATTCCACGAGCAACAGCGAACTCGTGAAGGGGACGCATGAATCGCCTGACATTCATCTGTGCTGGAACCAGCGATCCGCAGCTGCTGACGGTCCGCGCGATCAACGCGCTCAAGTCCGCCGACCGGATCGTCGCCGATCCGAACACCTCGGCACTGCTGCACGGCATCGTGGAGGCGGATACCGACATCGCGGTGGTCGATGGCACGCTCGCGCAACGCAAGAAGGCCATCACGAGTGCGGTGAAGCAGTCGGCGCATACGGTCCGGTTGATCGCCGGCGATCCGATCCTCGATGGAGTACTCGCGCTTGAGCTGCAGGCGCTTGCGGGCACTGCCTACATCGACGTCGTGCCGGGCATCGCGATTGCCTCCGCATCGGCGGCGTTCTCCGGGCTCTCACTCATCGCCGGCAAGGCACGCGAAGTCCGGGTGCTCGATGCGAACGACACGCACATCGACTGGGAACAGTGCATCGATCCGCGCACGACGCTCGTCATCACGCACGGTGCCGACAATGCCACTGTCATCTTCAAGAAATTGATTGCAGCAGGTGCGGATGAGGAGACGCCGTTCCGCATCGTGCGGGCGATCGGATCCATCGACCAGCGTTCGGTGCACGGCAAACTCGGCAGTGCCGCGGCCGCAGTCGGTGCTGCACGCCATTCCGGCGACGGCGTCATCATCGTCGGTGAAGCAGCAGCGGCATCGATCGACTGGTTCGAGAACAAGGCGCTGTTCGGTTGGCGGGTGCTGCTTCCGCGTACGAAGGATGCCTTGGACTTCCTCGACCATGAACTCAATGCGCACGGAGCCGAAACCACGCAGGTGGCGACGCTCTCCGTGGAACCGCCGCGCACGCCCCAGCAGATGGAGAAGGCGATTGCCGGCCTCGCTGGCGGACGCTTCGGCTGGGTTGTGTTCACCTGTGCGAACTCGTTCAATGCGGTGTGGGACAAGACGCGCGAGTACGGCCTCGATGCGCGCGCCTTCGCCGGAATCCACCTTGCCGCAGTCGGCGAAGACACCGTCGAAGCGATGCAGTCGCGCGGTCTCGCACCTGATCTCGCCACCGGAAACACAACGTCAGCACTCCTCGATGTGTTCCCGGATCCGATGCGCGGCGAGGAGAACGTGAACCGCGTACTCATTCCCCGCGCGGACATCGCAACCGAAACACTCACCTCCGGTCTCCTCGAACTTGGTTGGGAGGTCGAGGAGGTCACGGCATTCCGCACCGTCCGCTCGGCCCCACCCGAGCAGTACATCCGCGATGCGATCAAGAGTGGCGGGTACGACGCAGTCGTGTTCACATCGTCGGCAACGGTGCGCAATCTCATCGGTATCGCCGGTAAGCCGCACCAGCAGTCGCTCATCGCGTGTATTGGGCCGAAGACCGCGAAGGCGGCGGAGGAGCACGGACTGCGCGTCGATGTGATCGCCGACGAACCGACGCACGCATCGCTCGTCGAGGCGCTCGTCGCTCATGCCTTTACATTGCAGGCCGAAGCGGAAGCAGCCGGTCATGGTGTGTGGCGGCCGAGCAAGGTACGTGCGGCAGCGCGTCGGAAAGCCAAATAGCATTACCTCGTAACGAGGAGATGCAATGGCCGAACGCACGACGGTTCACCTGGTTCGCCACGGTGAGGTGTTCAATCCGGAGAAGCTGTTGTACGGCCGCCTTCCCGGGTACCGGCTCTCGCACCTCGGTGAACAGATGGCCGATCGAATCGGTGAGGTGATGTCCAAGCGGGATGTCACCCATATCGTCGCATCGCCCCTTGAACGTGCACAGCAGACCGCAACCCCGCTCGCACAGCGACTCGAACAGCGAATCCATGTCGACGACGACCTCATCGAGGCCGACAACGTGTTCGAGGGCAAGCGGGTCTCGGTCGGCGACGGCGTGCTGCGGCAGCCGAGTGCATGGCGTCATCTCTACAACCCGTTCCGCCCGTCGTGGGGGGAGCCCTATGTCGAAGTCGCGGCGCGGATGCGACTCGCAGTGCTCAAGGCGCGCGACGCAGCACGCGGACACGAAGCAGTGCTCGTCTCGCACCAGCTTCCGATCTGGATTGCCCGTCTCGATGCGGAGCGACGTCGCTTTGTGCACGATCCGCGGTCCCGGCAATGTGCACTCGCGTCGGTCACGTCGCTGACGTTCGATGATGACGAGCTCAGCATCATCACCTACACCGAACCGTGTGCGGACCTCGTCGCACTTTCGAACAAGGGCGTCGGTGCATGAGGCGCACCGTTGCAGGGCTGTTCGCCCTCGCCCTCGCACTGAGCGGTTGTGCGCAGGCCCCGACGAACTCCGGTGATTCGATCGGATACGTCGCCGCCGACGGTTCACTCGTCTTGCGCAATCCGGATAAGCGCGGAAACCCCATCGACATCTCCGGCAGATTGCTCGACGGTACGCCGTGGAAGCTGTCGTCGCTTCGTGGCAATGTGGTGCTGCTCAACGCGTGGGGTCCGTGGTGCGCACCCTGCCGCACGGAGGTGCCACTGCTCCAGGATCTGCAGGATTCATTGCCAGGTGTGCACGTGGTCGGTTTCGCAACGCGCACCGACAAAGTGGCGGTTGACGCGTTCACCGCATCGCGGAAGATCACATACCCGCAGGTGCAGGACTTCGACTCTCGCCTCTTCCTCGGCATCGGCGGCGTGCCTTCCATGAGTATTCCGGGCACGCTCGTCATCGATACCGAAGGCCGAGTGGCCGGGTGGGCGCTGGGCGCGGCGGACACGAATGTGCTGGAAGACTTCACGAAGTCCTTGTTGGAGGAACAGTGATCGCGTCGTTCGCCGACACCGTGATGAGCGGTTCGCTGTATGCCGCGATCGCAGTGGCGGCCGTCGCAGGACTCGTGTCCTTCCTCAGTCCGTGCGTGGTTCCGCTCGTGCCGGGCTACCTCTCGCTCATCACCGGACTCACCGCCGACGAACTCACCGCCGCTCGGGGCCATCGGCACAAAGTGCTTGCCGGCACCATTGGTTTCACGCTCGGGTTCTCCTTGCTCTTCATGACCTACGGCATCGCCTTCGGTGAGCTCGGTGCCCGGCTGCTCGAATGGCAGAGCCAGATCACAAAGGTGATGGGCGTACTCGTCATCGCACTCGGATTCGCCTACATCGGCCGGGTGCCGTTGCTCGATCGTGAGTTCGGCCCGCATCTGCGTGGCCGCGGCGGTGTGTTGCTGTCACCGTTTCTCGGTGTCGTGTTCGGCCTTGGCTGGGTGCCATGCGTCGGTCCGACGCTCGCCGCGGTGCAGACGCTCGCGTTCACCGAGGCGAACGCGA
>CAXBQV010000050.1:0-12197 GCA_963978265.1 uncultured bacterium
GAGCGGATGCCGCAGCGGACCGTCGTCGCTGCCGGCCCACGGGAAATAGTCGGTGCCGCTGCCCATTTCCTTGAGGTCGGCGCCGGCACAGAACGTGCCGCCCACGCCGGTCAGCACCGCCACCGATGAGGTCGCATCGGCGTCGAATGCCACGAAGGCGTCGTACAGCTTCCTGGCGGTGGCGCCGTCGACGGCGTTGCGCCGTTCGGGCCGTAGTCCCAGCCGCTCGATGGGTAGTCGGGGAGACCGACCAATCCGGGTCGGAGGTTGCCGTTGAGGTCGAGTGGCCGAACGGCAGCATTCGCCATCGCCTGATCACGCGCATCGGCGAGCCCGCAGCCGCTCAGGAGCAGCGCTGCTGCAGCAGAAACCGCTGCGATTCTCAGGCTGGGCATGGGAGCAGTATGCCGCTAGCCGCTCTGGGCGGCACGGGCGAGGCGGTCGCGTATTGCAGAACCCAAACCTTCGTCTGTCGGGAGTACCGCAACGATCGTCGACATGTGGTGCACGTCACCGGCTCGAAGTGCGGCGTAGAGGCCGCGCGCGTACTCCCCGATATCGCGTGCGCTGAGCAGGCGCATCATGCCGGAGGGTGTTGCCACGGTCTCCGGCGCGATGAGCCCGGCTCCCTGGATATTCGGAACGGTGTCGGCGTCGGTGACCACGACTCGAGCGTTCGGTGCGTAGTGGCTGGCGAGCGTTCCCGACGCCCGTACGGTGCCGTCGGATGCAAGCACGTCGAGTCCGGTCACTTCCTCGATCATGGCGGTGCTGATCGCGCCGCTCCGCAAGCTGCGAGGATTGTTGCCGGTGCAGTCGACGATGGTGGATTCGACGCCGATCGAACACGGTCCGCCGTCGAGCACATAGTCGGTCGGTTGCAGGAGCGCGCCGATGTCGTCGACGACATGTTGCGCGGTCGTCGGACTCACTTTTCCGAAGCGGTTTGCACTCGGTGCTGCGATTCCAGATCCCAGTGCCGCGATGACCTCCCGCGTGAGCGGATGGGCCGGCACGCGCAATCCGACAGTGTCCTGCCCACCCGTCACGATCGGAAGGACGTGCGGTGCTTTCCGCAGGATGAGGGTGAGTGGCCCCGGCCAGTAGGCGGCGGCGAGCAGTCGGGCGTAGTCCGGAATGTCGACGGCCCACTCGCCCATCGCATCCGCATTCGCGAGATGCACGATGAGCGGGTGGTCTGCGGGTCGGCCCTTCGTCTCGAAGATTCGGCGAACCGCGGCCGCGTTCCGTGCGTCCGCACCGAGTCCGTACACGGTTTCGGTGGGGACCACACAGAGGCCGCCATTGCGGAGCGCTGTGATCGCGGCGTCGGTCCCGTGCACGGGAGCATTGTCCCCGTTCGATCGCAGGTTCGGAAACCGCCATAATTGCTGCATGACCCAGTGGCGCGCGCTCGTTGTCGAAGACGACGGACTCACCCGTACGAGCGTCGCAGCTGCGCTTCGCCTGCAGGGTCTCGACGTCGTAGGTGAAGCGGACTCGGCCTCGACTGCCGTGCAGATCGCGCGGGAGAAGAACCCCGATGTGGCAGTGCTTGATCTCGACCTTGGTTCAGGGCCGAATGGCGGAGATATCGCAATCGCCCTACGTCGGCTGAACCCTGCGATCGGCATCGTGGTGCTCACCACGTACGACTCTCCACGGCTGCTCTCCATCGAGGCGCCCGAGCTGCCGCTGCGCACGGTGTTCCTTCGCAAGCGCGATGTCCACTCGGTCGATGACTTGATGGCTGCAGTACGAACGGCGATGGAACCGCGCAACCGCGGAGTCGTGCACACCCCTGGCATGGCGGACAGCTTCACGGATCCGCAGTTGCAGATCATGCGTGCAGTCGCGGACGGACTCACGAACGCCGAAATCGCGCGGCGTCGTGACGTGAGCGAGCGGGCAGTGGAACAGATGATGCGGCGTATCGCGCAGAAGCTCGAGCTTCCCGGTGAGCAGTCGTCGTTCAATCAGCGTGTGCAGATCACTCGTGCATACCTCGAGATGACGGGCAATGTCAGTCGCTGACGTCGACATCCGGAGCGGCCGAGAACGACTCCTTGCTGCAATCGGGTCTGCCGACGCCTTCCAGTACTCCGGTGCCATCGCCCTCTTCGTCATCGGTTCTGCGGGTTCGCTTGTGACGCAAGTCGGCATCTTCGAATCGGCACAGAATTTCTGGGCATCGATCGTTGTTGCGTTCCTGCTCAACCTGGTCATCGCACTTGTGGTCGTCTCCATTTATGCGTTCTGGCTGGAGAACCGGCCCTCGCCGTCACCGTGGTTCATGCTGCCCCTTGCGATGGGTCTGGGTGTGTTCCGCATCTGGCTGTCGCACCAGTTGCAGGACTCCGTCGGTATCCCCAGTCTTCTGCACTCACTGCAGGGCTATCTTGCCGGCGCGATGCACGGGCTCTTCTGGTTCGTCCCAATGAGCCTCTTCTTCCACAATGCAGCGCGGTTCGACCGTGAACGAGCCAAGCTGCTCTCCGAACTCGTCGACAATCGACTTCGCGAACGGCGGCGGACATTGCTTGCCAACGCGCTCACGGAGGAGATGACCCGGTCGGTCGCGGCAAAAGTCGCGGCTTCGGTGTCAGAAACTCGATCGACGCTGGCCAGCGCGCTGACCTACGCGGATTCGACGCTCGCACTCCGCGACATCGCCAAGGGCCTGCGCAGCACCGTGGATCGCGACATCCGGCCGATGTCCCGTGAACTGTGGGCGCGCACACCACCGGCGGAAACCCGCTTGGATTGGCGGACGCTGCTCCGCCTGAGCTGTTACGAGCAGCCATTCCCGCTGTTCATCATTGCGGTGATCATGCTCGGTCTGGGACTTCCGCTGTCGCTGTCGCTGCCGCATCCGCTGTCGGCGACGCTCATGGACATCGTGCAGATCGCGTTCGTGCTGCTCTACCTGTGGGTGGTGGATCGGTATTTCCGGACGAGGGACGCGCTTGGCTACTGGCTGGCGATTGCTGGGACGTCGGTGGTTGTGCTGCTCCCAGCACTCATTGTGTCCTCGTTCGGTTGGACTCCGGCCGATCGAGACTTTTGGTTCACCTCCGCCTTCTTCGGAGTTCCGCTGCTCATCGTGTTCTCCTGCATCGTGAGCGGCTTGGAAGGTACGCGCGAAGCGATCCTTGAACGGGTTCGCACGCTTGTCGATGAGGCAGCAGTCGCACGCGAACTCGGTACTCGTGAACTGCAATTCGCGAGCCAGAAGCTCGCCCGCCACCTTCACTCCTCCCTGCAAGGACGGTTGATGGCAATCTCGCTCGAACTCGAACAAGCTGCCGAGCAGGGACGCGCTGCCGCCATGCGCGACGTGCTGCAACGCCTCGATGTCCTGTTGGAAGCACCGCTCGTCGGCGCTTTCGAAGAAGGCGCAGTCGATGTCGAAGCGGCGCTCGACAAACTCATCGCCGAGTGGTCAGCAGTGGCGGATGTCAGTCTCGAGTACCAACCGAATTGGTCCGGTCAACTTGAGCAGGGGCAGTTGATCGTCGGCATTGCCGAGGAGGCGATTGCGAACGCAGTGCGGCACGGACACGCGTCTCGCATCCAACTGCAGGTCGTCGGAAGTGGCACCGACGTCGTCGTCACGATCGAGAACGACGGCCTCACGCAGCCGATCGGCGCACCCGGGCTCGGCACACGATGGTTGGATCAAGTGAGCCGAACCGACTGGCAACTGCAGCCGATCGATTCCGGTGGGATGCGACTCCGAGTTCGCCTTGCCGATGTGATTCCGGTAGAACACTCCTGATGTTGAAGACACTCACTGCCGCAGATGGAACGCGAATCTCTGCCGAGACGTATGGCGAGGGCCGCTACACCTTCGTTCTCTCGCACGGATTCACCGGATCGCGACTGCGGGAAGGATTGCGGGCGAATGCGGACTGGTTCGCACAATCCGGCAGGGTCGTGCTGTTCGATCAGCGTGGACACGGGGAGTCGGGCGGTCGCTGCTCGTTCGGGCTCAATGAACCACTCGACCTTGACGCCGCCGTCACCTGGGCGCGGGAACTTTCGTCGAAACCCGTCGTGACCGTCGGCTACTCGATGGGTGCAGCCTCTGCAGTACGGCATGCAGCGCTTTCCCAGAACCGCGGCATCGGCACCGAGATTGACCGTCGCCTGCACATCGGAAGCGCTCCCGATGCCACCATCATCGTCGGCGGTGTTGCGCAGTGGTACTTCCAGGGCACTGACGTGATGCAGCGACTCCACACACTTTCGGGAAGCGCATGGGGCCGACTGCTCATCCGCTGGCATCGCAAGGTCAAACTGGATCTGCACGCGTGGGCGGGTGAGGATGCGCCACGCGAACTGCTGCCGATCGATCCCACGGAAGCGGCGCGGCATGTGCGCAATCCGTTCCTCATCATCCAGGGCTCCGAGGACCACTACTTCCCGGTCGACCATGGACAGCGGATCCATGCAGCTGCCGTTGCGGGCGGGAATACGCGCACCGAACTTTGGATTGAAGATGGCATGGGGCACGCCGAACGTGCCACCACGGAGGCATTGATCCGGCGCGCGACGTCGTGGGTTGACGCACAGCTTGGAGGCTGACATGAGCGGAACCATGGTTGTTCTGCTCGTGCTCACGCTCGCAGGTGCCTTCGGCGTCTACCGCAAGTACAACGAGGGCCGGGTACGGTCCACGACGCACGTCGTCGATCACGGCATCGGCGAACTCGGAGAGACCGGCACCATCCTGCAGTTCTCGTCGGCGTTCTGCGCGCCGTGCCGGGCAGCCAAGGTCATCAGCGGCGAGGTGGCTGCGATCGTCCCGGGCGTGAAGCACATCGAGATCGACGCGGAGTCGAACCTCGAACTCGTCCGCAGTTTCAACGTGATGCGTACACCCACGTTGTTCGTCTTGGACAAGCACGGCCGCGTGAGCGCGCGTATCTCGGGCGTACCCCGGAAGAACGAGCTCCTCATCGCGCTCGACGATCGCGCTGCGGAGAATCTGTAACCGCAAACTTCTTGCAGTGGAAGTCCGCACCGCGGCTCCCGACGCAGCACGCGGCCTGTTGCTTCTAGCCTTCGCGCATGATTGATGCTCGTGGACCCCGCTTCGGTGCCGCCATCACAACCGTGGTGCTTGCCGCCGCTGTCGCCATCGGCCCGAACACTGTCGGCACCGCACTCCTTGCGGCGCAGACAGTGGCATTCGCGCTCGGCGCGATCGTCGGCCTCCATGCGCAGCCGTACGGCGTGCTCTTTCGACGGTTTGTGCAACCGCGCCTCTCCGGTCCGACGCCGCTCGAGGCACCGCAGCCGCCGCGATTCGCGCAGGCGGTGGGTCTCGGATTCGCGGCCGTCGCACTCGCTGGCGCTCTGAGCGGCACCTCGATCGTCTTCACCGTGGCGGCATCGTTCGCGCTGGCCGCCGCATTCCTCAATGCAGCCTTCGCGTTCTGCCTCGGCTGCGAGCTCTATCTGCTCGGGAAGCGCGCTTTCGCGAAGTGAATCGACGGTAGGCTGTGGCCGTGACTCAGATCGTGGAAACCGGCTACACCGTCGCTTTGGTCGCGGTGTCGATCGGCATCACCTGGTTCGCCGGGTACGTCGTCTACAAGTTGTTCAAGGGCCAGTCCTGATGACCGAGCCCGTGCAGTTGGCGGGCGTGCATCCGGAGATTGCGCACTTGTCCTGGTTGGTCGGGCAGTGGCGGGGCGTCGGTGAGGGCGCCTACCCGGATATGGAACCGTTCCGTTACGAGGAAGTCTGCGAGTTCGCAACCGATGGGCGACCCTTTCTGGAATATCGGTCCGTGTCATGGATCCTCGACGACGACAACCAGCGTGTGCGACCTGCTCGCACGGAAAGTGGGTATTGGCGCGGCACTCCGGGCAACGGGGTCGAGGCGATCCTGACGCAGCCCACCGGCTACGCCGAGGTGTGGCTTGGCACTGTGACGGTCTCGAACATCACGAACGCCCGCATCACCCACGCCAAGATGGAGATACGTGCGGACGCAATCGCGCACACCCCCACTGCCGATCGTGTCGAATCCGGTATGCGCCTGTACGGTTTGGTCAACGGCGAACTGCTGATGACCTACGACATGGCCACCCGCGGTCAGCCCGAACAGGCCCATCTTTGGATTCGGATGCAACCAGCATGAGCCAGCCCGACTGGGATCGACGCCTCCACGCGCACGGCTATCGCATCACGCCGCAGCGCCAACTCGTGCTGCAGGCCGTCGAAGCATTGCGGCATGGCACTCCCGAGGAGTTGCTCGCAGAGGTCCAGCGACATGCGAGTGGCGTCAACCTGTCCACGATCTACCGTGCTCTCGAAGTGCTCGAGCAGGTCGGGCTCGTCACGCATTCGCACATCGGCCACGGCGCCCCCACGTATCACGCAGTCGATGACCACACGCACATCCATCTCGCGTGCGATGGCTGTGGCAAGGTGCAGAGCGTGTCCGCAGATGTCATGGAGCAGCTCGCACGTTCGCTGCGCGCCGACAGCGGTTTTGACATCGATGTCTCGCACGTCGCATTTCATGGCCGGTGCCGTTCCTGCGTCGAACAGGGCAAGACAGGACGTCATTGATGCGCGGCATTCCGTCGCCGGACCCGTCATCCGTTGATGCCGCCGTCGCATGGCACTACGGAGATCCGTTCGCCGAACAGCGCATGCTCGCAGCGGGCAAGGGGGCAGTCGATCTTTCCCACCGCGAAGTGCTCGAGGTACGAGGACCAGACCGCCTGACGTGGTTGGACTCGATGACCTCGCAGCTCCTGCTCGGGTTGCAACCAGGCGAGTCCGTCTACGACTTGCTCCTTGATCCCCACGGCCGTGTCGAATCGGAATTGCATCTTGTCGACGACGGCGAGCGACTGCTCATCTCGGTCGAGCCCGGCAACGGTGCCGCAGTCCTTGCGTTCCTCGATCGCATGCGGTTCATGCTTCGCGTCGACGTTCGCGACGTGACACAGACGTACGCCGTTGTGTGGGAACCGCAGCGAGTCCCGCATTCCACGCAGGCCACGATCCTCACGCCTGCAGCATTCGCCGGGCTTCCGATGGGCGACGTCGGTGCCGACGTCTCGCGCTACACCGTGGCGCGCGACAACCACTGGTCCGGTCGAGAAGTGCTCGTCCCGCGTGCCGAACTCGACGCCTACCTTGACACCGCCGAGGGTCTTGCCGGCACCTGGGCGTGGAACGCGCTGCGAATCGCGGCGGGTGTGCCGCGGTTCGGTGTCGAGACCGACGACAAGACGATTCCGCACGAAGTCGGCTGGCTCGGAACGGCGGTGCACATGCACAAAGGCTGTTACCGCGGACAGGAAACCGTCGCACGAACGCACAACATGGGCAGGCCCCCGCGTCGGCTGGTCCTGCTCCATCTCGACGGCACGCTCGATGAACTCCCGCCGCACGGAACGCCGGTGCTGCTCGAGGACCGCGCAGTCGGGTATCTCGGGATGTCAGCACAGCACTTCGAACTCGGTCCGATCGCGTCCGCTGTGGTGAAGCGCAGTACGCCCGTCGACGCGCTCCTCGCAGTCGGCGGCATGCGCGCATCACAGGAGCTCGTGGTGACCGCATAGGGTTCCAGCATGCGTGATGACGTACTGGTCGACCTCGTGCGGGGTGAGCTGCTGGAATCGCAGCATCGCGGATCGCTCATCATTCTCGATGCGCATGGCGAAGCGTCGGTCTCCCTCGGTGAGGTCGCATCACCGATGTTCCCCCGCTCCAGCAACAAGCCCATGCAGGCCGTCGGATTGGTCGAAGCCGGGCTCGACATCGAACCCGAACTCCTCGCACTCGCTGCGGCATCGCACAGTGGGGGACCGGAGCACGTTGCTGGCGTTGAGCGACTGCTGCAGTTGCACGGTCGAAGCACCGCTGATCTGCGCTGCACGATCGGTATGCCGATCGGGGAACCCGAGCGACGCAACTACGTTCGCAACGGTGGTGAACCGGCGCGGATCGTCTCCGACTGCTCGGGAAAGCACGCAGCGTTCCTCGCCACCGCCGTCATCAATGGTTGGGCCCTTGATTCCTATCTCGATGCTTCGCACCCGGTGCAGCGTGCCTGTCGTTCGGCGGTCGAACGACTTGCGGGAGAGCCGGTCGCAGCGGTGAGCGTCGACGGTTGTGGTGCACCGCTGTTCGCACTGACGCTCACTGGCCTGGCACGCGCCTTCCGCTCCATGGCGGTCGCCGCGCCCGAGCTCCCCGAGGGCCGCGTCGCGACTGCGATGCGTGTGCACCCAGGCATGGTCGGCGGACAGGGTCGCGATGTCACCGTTGCGATGCAGCAGGTTCCGGGGCTGATCGCCAAGGATGGCGCAGAAGCCGTCCTCGCAATGGCATTGCCCGATGGCAGGGCGATGGCGCTCAAGATCTCCGATGGCGCCCGCCGTGCCGTGCAGGTCGTCCTTGCCGCCGTGATTGATGCCTGGGGCTTCGATTCTGTGCGTATTCCTCGCCCGGAGGTGCTCGGTGGAGGTCGCCCAGTGGGAACGCTTGCGGAATCTGCGCAACTGCGTTCCGCGCTCGATGCGGTTCGGGCGTAGCGCTTGCCTCGGCACGCGGCCCCATTCACAATTCACGCATGCCCGCCTTCGACGCCGCCAGTCTGGGGTCGTATATCCGTCAGCAGCGCGAGCACGCGAAAGTGTCCGTACGCGAATTGGCGCGCAAGGCAGGTGTATCGAATCCCTATTTGTCGCAGGTGGAACGCGGATTGCGGCGGCCGAGTGCGGAGATCCTGCAGCAGATTGCGCGGGCCCTTCAGGTTTCGGCGGAGACGCTCTACGTGCGAGCCGGGCTCCTCGATGCGCGCGGCGGCAGCGCGGAAGTGACGGCGGCACTTGCGGGCGATCTCACGCTCACTGAGGAACAACGCCGTCAACTGCTCGACATGTACCGGGACTTCCAGGCGCAGAACGCCGAGCAGCGGAGCGAATCGGCATGACCCAACCGATCGGAACCGTTACCCGGGGCACAACTGCCCCGAACCGCCTGCGCAGGAGTGACCGTTGGCTGCTCCATGTGGAATGCGGCAGGTTGCGCGAAGCGCAGCATCCGTTGGTCGTGGACCTCGGGTTCGGTGCATCCCCGGTGACGACCCGTGAACTCGCGGATCGACTGCATGAGCATGTGCGTGCCGATCTCGATGTCGTGGGGCTGGAAATCGACCCGGTGCGCGTGCAGCAGGCGATTGAGTTCGAGACCGTGCACCTGAAGTTTCGCCGCGGCGGTTTCGAATTGGCGGGTATGCACGCGAACGTTGTGCGCGCCTTCAACGTCCTGCGCCAATACGACGAATCGAGTGTGCAGGCGGCGTGGCAGCAGATGTACGACAAGATCGCAGGTGGTGGCCTCATCATCGACGGCACCTGCGATGAGATCGGACGCCGCTCGGCATGGTTGGCGATTCGCAAGACCGACAATCCGATCGCCGTGCCCGAGTCGCTGACGCTGTCGACGCATGTTGCATCGCTGGAGCGCCCGTCAGAACTTGCGGAGCGGTTGCCGAAGGCGCTGATCCATCACAATGTTCCAGGTCAGCCTGTGCACGCGCTGCTGCAGGCGTTTGACCACGCGTGGGCGAAAGCGGCACCACAGGGCACTTTCGGCCCGCGTCAGCGGTGGATCGCCGCCGTTGAGCAGCTCCAAGAATCGGGCACCCCCGTCATCGATGGACGTGCCCGTTGGAAGCTCGGCGAAGTGACCGTACCGTGGTCAGTGGTTGCGCCGCTGCACTAACTACTTCTTGCCCTGATTGGCGACTGCCGCGGCGGCTTCGGCAGCAGCGACAGGATCGAGGTATTCGCCGCCCTTCACGATAGGCGCGAAGTCGGCATCCAACCGATAGACCAGCGGCATCGCAGTGGGGATGTTGAGCGCCGCGATGTCCTCGTCCGAGATGCCGTCGAGATGCTTCACAAGTGCACGCAGCGAATTGCCGTGCGCCGTGATGAGCACCGTCTTGCCGATCTTCAAGTCGGGGATCACTTCCTGCTCCCAGTACGGAAGCATGCGCGTGACGACATCCTTCAGGCACTCGGTCATCGGAAGACCGTCGACATCCTTGTAGCGGGGGTCATCCGTCTGTGCGTATTCATCGGCAGGATCGATCGCAGGCGGCGGGACGTCGTAGGAACGCCGCCACAGCATGAACTGTTCCTCGCCGTAGGTGTCCAGTGTCTGCTTCTTGTTCTTGCCCTGCAATGCACCGTAGTGGCGCTCGTTGAGACGCCAATCACGCTTCACGGGAATCCAGTGCCGATCACATGCATCCAAGGCGATATTCGCGGTGCGGATGGCGCGACGCAGCAGCGACGTGTGCACGATGTCCGGGAGCAGCCCCTTGTCGAGCATCAGCTTCCCGCCGTTCTTCGCCTCTGCCTCACCCTTTGCCGAAAGGTCGACATCGACCCAGCCGGTGAACAGATTCAGTGCATTCCATTCGCTTTCGCCGTGACGAAGCAGGATCAACGTGTACGTCATGCTCCAACCCTACTCCGGGCGGTGCAGTTGCATCTCACGCAGTTGTGGACGCTTCTCAGCTCTCGCTCGGCCGCAGATGCGTGAACGCCTCGAGGTTCGCAGTTGATTCACCACGCGCGAGTCGCCACTTCCACTCACGTTCGATCGACTCGCTGAATCCGAGTTCGAGGATGGTGTTGAAATCGCCATCGGCCATTCCCATGACCGATGCGAGCACCAGGTCCAATGCCTCTTCGTTCACTCCGCTGATGGGAAGACGGCCAACGAGGTACACATCTCCGAACTTGTCGGTGCAGTACGCAACGCCGAATGCCTTGCTGTTGCGGCGGAGCAGGAACTCGTACAGCGGTCGCGGATCCTGGTCCGTTCCTCGCGCGACAAACGTTTCGATGAGCAGTGCCTGCGGCGTGACGGTGAGCGCAACGGGCACCTGCAGTCGTTTGCTGCCCGGCAGCGTGACGACAATGCAATGATCATTGAGGTGCTCGGTTTCGATGCCGAGATCCACTGCCCAACGGTCGATGCGTCCGAGCAGATCAGTCATTGCTCGCCTGTCGCATTTCACGTGCCACATGGACCGCGTTCGCCAACTTGTACGCATCGAGCAGGGAATCGACGGTGCGGTCCCACGAGAACAGCGCGGCATGACGCACGGCACCAGCGCTCAATCGCTGCGGGCATGTGGGGCAGGTTACGAACTCGTGGATGCGGTTCGCCCACACCTTCGGGTCGTGACCGTGCACGAGGATGCCGGACACGTTGTTCGACACAGCTGTGAGGAGGCCGCCAACCGCGTGCGCGATGACGGGTGTGCCGCACGCCTGCGCTTCAACGGCGACGAGTCCGAACGATTCGGAATGCGACGGTACGGCGACCAGGTTTGCGGCGCGGTAGTAGTCCGCGAGTGTCGCGCGAGATGTTGGTGGAACGAAGTCCACTGCGACGCCGCGCTCCGCCGCGAGGTCCGCGAGTGCCGTCGGGTGCTCCAGACCGCTGCCACTGGGACCACCACACACGACGACCTTCAGCCGATCCCGCATCGACGGATCGATTCCGAGCAGTTCTGCTGCAGCGTTGATGAGCACATCGGGTGCCTTCAACGGCTGGATGCGGCCCACGAACAACAACATGACGGCGTCCTGCGGGATGCCGAGTCGTGCCCGTGCTGCTGCACGCCCATCGGCCGGAGAGAACGTCTCGAGATCGACACCGGGATGCGCGACGGCAACCCGCGCAGGATCCGCGTTGTAGTACGTCTCGAGCTCGACGGCCTCCTGCACCGTATTCGCAACGAGCACCGACGCAGCATTGACCACCTGCTCCTCGCCGATGATGCGGATCTGCGGTTCCGGTGTATCGCCTTCGGCCAGCGTGGCGTTCTTCACCTTCGCCATCGTGTGCATGGTGTGGACCAGTGGCACGTTCCAGCGTTCGCTTGCAAGCCAGCCGACCTGTCCGGACAGCCAGTAGTGCGAATGCACGACGTCGTAGAAGTGTTCCGCTTCACGCGCACCTGCGTGCAGCACACCGCTCGTCATCGCGCACAACTGACTCGGGAGGTCCTCCTTCCGGAGTCCTCCGTACGGACCGGCGTCGATGTGGCGCACGCGGACGCCGGGAGCCAGTTGCACATCAGCAGGAAGATCCGCGCGCGTGGCGCGCGTATAGATGTCGACTTCGACGCCTCGCTTCGC
>CAXBQV010000051.1:0-11929 GCA_963978265.1 uncultured bacterium
ACCAACGGGTCGCCCGAGCCGGGCAGAGGACCCGTGATGGTCGGCGGCGATTGAGGCGTCAGAAACTGGATCGGCCACTGGCCCGCAGACGGGGCAACATCCTTGGCGCCGTTGATGCTATTCGCCTCTGACGTTGCGAAGATCACACTCAGGTCGTTTGCGGAGAAATAGGTTGCCGCGTTCGTGCAAACGCCCGCAGCCATGTGCACGCAAATGTCGTCCAAAGAAATCGTCCATGACATCGATGACGCACCGGCGGTGAAACCAGCACCTGGGGCAAAGAAGAATGGGTTCGAGGCAGCACCATCGGCCGCGTACAACTGGCCGTTCTGACCGTCAACGCCAACTGCTGCAACGGGAGAAGTGCCCTTGTAGATCTCCACCAACCAGTGCTTCGCAACCAACGGTCCTGACGTACCGCTCTTATACGGGCTTCCATTCAACTGCATATTGACAAACAGGACGGCAGATCCGCCGGTCCCCGTGACCGAGTAGTCAACACCCGGAAAGATGTCCAGGTACTTGTTGCCGCTAGCTCCGCTAAAATCTCCCACAGGGTCCGGTACCGATCCGGAGACCGCGGCAGCACTTTGCGCCGTGGCAACCATGCCAAGGAGTGACACCGCAAGCGCGGCAGCGAAAGAAACGAGTTTGCGCAGACGCATGGTGGAAAGCCCCTTCTCCTAGTCTGCAAGATCCCCTCACAATGGGGATGCCGAACAGTATCGGACTTTCGGCTCTACCCGTCTAGGCATTCGGAATACCGAAAGTGTTGCGATGCGGGTGAGGTGGCTTCCTGTCCGATCTCGGCCCGCCCCCATCCCCTGGGCCGGGGAACCACGATATTGATGCAGAAGCTTCCGAATTCCGAATCCGACGACAAAGGGACCCACCCCCGAAGGGGTAGGTCCCTTGCAGTCGATCGATCGGTCGGCCGAACAAGGCGGCACAGCCAACTCGCGGCTTAGCGGTAGCCGCCGAGGTCGAACTCCTCGAGTCGGACAGCCTCGCCGGAGCCGGTGCCGAACGCGGCGTAGTCGAGGTCGTCGTACGACGAGATCGATGCGTACATCGCCGCCTTCGCCTCTTCGGTCGGCTCGACTTCCACGTTGCGGTAGCCGGCCAGGCCGGTACCGGCAGGGATGAGCTTGCCGAGGATGACGTTCTCCTTGAGGCCGAGCAGCGGGTCGCGCTTGGCAAGGATGGCGGCTTCGGTGAGCACTCGGGTGGTCTCCTGGAACGACGCCGCCGACAACCAGGATTCGGTTGCGAGCGAGGCCTTCGTGATACCCATGAGCTCCGGACGACCCGACGCCGGCGTGCCACCCGCGGCAACAACCTGACGGTTGTGAGCCTCGAAGATGCCACGATCGACGAGTTCACCCGCGAGCAGCTGAGACGAGCCGGATTCGATGACCGTCACGCGCTTCAGCATCTGGCGCACGATGACTTCGATGTGCTTGTCGTGGATACCGACACCCTGGGAGCGGTACACCTCCTGCACCTGGTCGACGAGGAACGACTGCGCTGCGCGCTGACCGAGGATGCGAAGGATTTCCTTTGGATCGACGACGCCTGCGGTCAACTGCTGGCCGACCTCGACGTGATCGCCGTCCTGGATACGCAGACGCACACGCTTCGACACCGGGTAGGCGACTTCCGAAGAACCGTCGTCCGGGGTCACGATCAGCTTGCGAGCCTTCTCGGTGTCCTCGATACGAACCCGACCGGCTGCCTCCGAGATCGGCGCAACACCCTTCGGGGTACGGGCTTCGAAGAGTTCCTGCACACGCGGCAGACCGTGCGTGATGTCCTCACCTGCGACACCGCCGGTGTGGAACGTACGCATCGTGAGCTGCGTGCCCGGTTCACCGATCGACTGTGCCGCGATGATGCCGATGGCCTCACCGATCTCAACCGGACGGTTGGTGGCAAGCGAACGGCCGTAGCAGAAGCCACATGTGCTCTGCTTCGAATCACACGTGAGGACCGAACGGACCTTGATGGATTCGATGCCGTGTGCAACGAGTTCGTCGACAAGTCCGAGGGTGATGTCGTCGTTGCGGTGGGCGATGATCTCGCCACTCGCAGCAACTGCATCCTCGGCGAGCTTGCGCGAGACCACCGATGAATCGGTGTTCTCCTCCTTCACAAACTTGCCATCAGCACCCTTGATCGCGATGACCTTCGTGAGACCGCGGTCGGTGTCGCAATCCATCTCGCGAACGATGACGTCCTGCGACACGTCGACGAGACGACGCGTGAGGTAACCGGAGTCTGCGGTACGGAGTGCAGTGTCTGCACCACCCTTACGGGCACCGTGCGTCGAGATGAAGTACTCGAGCACCGATAGGCCTTCACGGAAGTTCGACTTGATCGGACGCGGAATGATCTCGCCCTTCGGGTTCGACACGAGACCACGCATGCCGGCCAACTGACGAACCTGCATGATGTTGCCGCGTGCGCCCGAGAACGCCATCTTCGCGATCGGGTTGTCGTAACCGAAGTTGCGCTCCATCGCCTTCGTGATGTCATCGGTTGCGCGGGTCCAGATGTCGATGAGTTCCTGACGACGTTCCGAATCCGAGACAAGACCGCGTGCGTAGTTCTTCTCGACCTTGTCCGCGCGCTCTTCGGCAGCCTGCAGCAATGCCGGCTTCTCCGACGGAACGACGACGTCCTCGAGACCGATCGACACACCGGAGCGGGTTGCCCAGTAGAAGCCGAGATCCTTCAGCTGATCGAGCGTTGCCGCGACGACCACCTTCGGGTAACGGTCGGCAAGGTCGTTCACGACTTCGCCGAGCTTCTTCTTGCCCACTTCGTCATCGACGTACGGGTAGTCGAGTGGGAGCGCCTCGTTGAACAAGGCGCGACCGAGCGTGGTCTCCATGATGATCGGATCGCCGAGCGTCCAACCGTCCTTGATGACCGAACCGCGGGCCGGCATCACGTTCGTGAGTCGGATCTTGATCTTCGCCTGCAGGTCGAGCGTGTGCTGGTCGAACGCCATGATCGCTTCCGCGACCGAGGTGAACGCGCGGCCTTCGCCGACGCCGCCTTCCTTCAAACCGGTGAGGTGGTAGATGCCGAGCACCATGTCCTGCGTCGGCGTTGCGATCGGACGACCCGACGCCGGCGAGAGGATGTTGTTCGACGACAGCATGAGGATGCGCGCTTCGGCCTGCGCTTCCGCGGACAGCGGAAGGTGCACTGCCATCTGGTCACCGTCGAAGTCCGCGTTGAACGCCGTACACACGAGCGGATGGATCTGGATGGCCTTGCCTTCGATGAGCTTCGGCTCGAAGGCCTGGATACCGAGGCGGTGCAGCGTTGGTGCGCGGTTGAGCATCACCGGATGTTCGGCGATCACCTCTTCGAGCACGTCCCACACAACCGAACGCGAACGTTCCACCATGCGCTTCGCGGACTTGATGTTCTGCGCATGGTTGAGATCGACGAGCCGCTTCATGACGAACGGCTTGAAGAGTTCGAGTGCCATCTGCTTCGGCAGACCACACTGGTGCAGCTTCAACTGCGGACCGACGACGATGACCGAGCGGCCGGAGTAGTCGACGCGCTTGCCGAGCAGGTTCTGACGGAAGCGGCCCTGCTTGCCCTTGAGCATGTCGGACAGCGACTTGAGTGCGCGGTTGCCCGGTCCGGTGACCGGACGGCCACGACGACCGTTGTCGAACAGTGCGTCAACCGATTCCTGCAGCATGCGCTTCTCGTTGTTGACGATGATCTCCGGCGCACCGAGATCAAGCAGACGCTTGAGGCGGTTGTTGCGGTTGATGACGCGGCGGTAGAGATCGTTGAGATCCGACGTCGCGAAACGACCACCGTCGAGCTGCACCATCGGACGCAGGTCCGGCGGGATCACCGGGACGGCGTCGAGCACCATGCCGAGTGGGCTGTTCGTGGTGTTCATGAACGCCTGCACGACCTTCAGGCGCTTGAGCGAGCGTGTGCGCTTCTGGCCCTTGCCGTTCTTCACGATCTCGCGCAGCTTCTCGGCCTCGGCAGCGAGGTCGAAGTTCTCAAGACGCGACTTGATCGCGGCGGCACCCATGCCACCTTCGAACCACTGGCCGTAGAGGTCCTTCATCTGGCGGTACAGCAGTTCGTCGCCCTCGAGGTCCTGGACCTTCAGGCTCTTGAAGCGATCGAACACGCGATCCATGCGCTCGATCTCCTGATCGGCACGACGGCGCACCTGCGCCATCTCGCGCTCGCCGGACTCGCGCACCTTGCGGCGGATGTCGGCCTTCGCACCCTCGGCTTCGAGCTGTGCGAGGTCGGCTTCCATCTTCTGCGCACGCGCTTCGATGTCGGCGTCGCGACGCTTCGCGATGTTCGCCTTGTCCTTCGCGAGTTCCGCCTCGAGGCGCGGCAGCGCTTCGTGACGGCCGTCGACGTCGACCTTCGTGATCATGTGTGCAGCGAAGTAGATGACCTTCTCGAGGTCCTTCGGTGCGAGATCGAGCAGGTAGCCGAGTCGGCTCGGAACACCCTTGAAGTACCAGATGTGTGTGACCGGAGCGGAGAGCTCGATGTGGCCCATGCGCTCGCGGCGAACCTTCGCGCGGGTGACTTCAACACCACAGCGTTCACACACGATGCCCTTGAAGCGGACACGCTTGTACTTACCGCAGTAGCACTCCCAGTCGCGGGTGGGGCCGAAGATCTTCTCGCAGAAGAGTCCGTCCTTCTCCGGCTTGAGGGTGCGGTAGTTGATCGTCTCCGGCTTCTTGACCTCGCCGTGTGACCACGTGCGGATGTCGTCGGCGGTCGCGAGACCGATGCGGAGTTCGTCGAAGAAATTCACGTCAAGCATTGCTGTTTATCTCCTTGATCAGATTTCCTCGACGCTGCTCGGCTCACGGCGCGAGAGGTCGATACCAAGTTCTTCGGCAGTGCGGAACGCTTCTTCGTCGCTGTCCTTCATCGAGATGGCAACGCCCTCCGACGAGATGACTTCGACGTTCAAGCAGAGGCTCTGCATTTCCTTGACGAGCACGCGGAAGGATTCCGGAATGCCCGGCTCGGGGATGTTCTCGCCCTTGACGATCGCTTCGTACACCTTCACGCGGCCGGGGACGTCGTCGGACTTGATGGTGAGCAGCTCCTGCAGTGCGTAGGACGCGCCGTACGCCTCCAGAGCCCACACCTCCATTTCGCCGAAACGCTGGCCACCGAACTGCGCCTTACCACCGAGCGGCTGCTGGGTGATCATCGAGTACGGACCCGTGGAGCGTGCGTGGATCTTGTCGTCGACAAGGTGGTGCAGCTTCAGGATGTAGACGTAACCGACAGCGATCTCACCCGGGAACGGTTCACCCGAGCGGCCGTCGAACAGATGCGCCTTGCCGTTGCCGTTGACGAGCCTGTGACCGTCGGCGGTCGGCAGCGTCGACTCGAGGAGACCCGTGAGTTCCTCTTCGCGCGCGCCGTCGAACACCGGCGTCGCAACCTTCGTGCGAACTGCCGAACCGGACTTGATCGCGTCCGGAAGGTGCTTCGCCCATTCCGGGTTTCCGTCGATCTTCCAACCCTGGTTGGCGATCCAACCGAGATGCATTTCGAGGATCTGGCCGATGTTCATTCGCGACGGCACACCGAGCGGGTTGAGCACGATGTCGACCGGCGTACCGTCCTCGAGGAACGGCATGTCTTCGACCGGCAGGATCTTCGAGATAACACCCTTGTTGCCGTGACGGCCTGCAAGCTTGTCGCCTTCGGTGATCTTGCGCTTCTGCGCGACGTACACGCGAACGAGCTGGTTCACACCGGCCGGGAGTTCGTCGCCGTCCTCGCGCGAGAACACGCGGACACCGATGATGACGCCCGACTCACCGTGCGGAACCTTCAGCGAGGTGTCGCGCACTTCACGCGCCTTCTCACCGAAGATCGCGCGGAGGAGCCGCTCTTCCGGCGTGAGTTCGGTTTCGCCCTTCGGCGTCACCTTGCCCACGAGGATGTCGCCCGGCACCACTTCGGCGCCGATGCGGATGATGCCGCGCTCGTCGAGATCCGCGAGCACTTCTTCCGACACGTTCGGGATCTCGCGGGTGATTTCTTCCTCACCGAGCTTGGTGTCGCGTGCATCGATTTCGTATTCCTCGATGTGGATCGACGAGAGCACGTCGTCCTGCACGAGGCGCTGCGAAAGGATGATGGCGTCCTCGTAGTTGTGGCCTTCCCACGGCATGAATGCCACGAGCAGGTTGCGACCGAGTGCGAGTTCACCGTTGTCCGTCGACGGACCGTCGGCGATGATCTGGCCGGCCTCGACGCGGTCACCGACAGCAACGAGCGGACGCTGGTTCACAGCGGTGCCCTGGTTGGAGCGACGGAACTTCGCGACGGCGTACGTATGGTGCTTGCCGTCGTCGGTCATCACGCGGATGAGATCCGCGGAAACCTCGGACACAACACCAGCAGCGGTTGCGATGACGGTGTCACCGGCATCCTTCGCGGCGCGGTACTCCATACCGGTTCCGACGAGCGGCGACTCGGTACGAACGAGCGGCACGGCCTGGCGCTGCATGTTCGCGCCCATGAGTGCACGGTTGGCATCGTCGTGCTCGAGGAACGGGATCATCGCGGTTGCGACGGACACCATCTGGCGCGGCGAGACGTCCATGTAGTCGACCTCGGCGGGTGACACGTAGTCGACTTCGCCGCCCTTGCGGCGCACGAGCACCTTCTCGTCGGTGAAGTTGCCCTTGTCGTCGATGGCGGAGTTCGCCTGCGCCACGACGTGGAGGTCTTCCTCATCGGCTGCGAGGTACGCGATCTCGTCGGTGACGCGACCCTTCACGACCTTGCGGTACGGCGTCTCGACGAAACCGAACGCATTAATACGTGCGAACGTCGAGAGCGAACCGATGAGACCGATGTTCGGGCCTTCCGGCGTTTCGATCGGGCACATACGGCCGTAGTGCGAGGGGTGCACGTCGCGGACTTCCATGCCTGCACGTTCGCGCGACAGACCACCCGGGCCGAGCGCCGAGAGCCGACGCTTGTGCGTGAGACCGGCAAGCGGGTTCGTCTGGTCCATGAACTGCGACAGCTGCGACGTGCCGAAGAATTCCTTGATCGACGCGACGACCGGGCGGATGTTGATGAGCGTCTGCGGTGTGATCGCTTCAACGTCCTGGGTGGTCATGCGTTCCTTGACCACCCGCTCCATACGTGACAGACCGGTGCGCAGCTGGTTCTGGATGAGTTCGCCGACCGAACGGAGACGGCGGTTGCCGAAGTGGTCGATGTCGTCGGTCTCGACGCGCGCGATGCCGCGCGGCGTCTGCATCTCGGTCTCGCCGGCATGCAGACGAACGAGGTATTCGATCGTTGCAACGATGTCTTCGATCGTGAGGATCGAGTCCGTGAGCTGACGTTCCAGGCCGAGCTTCTTGTTGATCTTGAAGCGACCGACCTTTGCGAGGTCGTAGCGCTTGGAGTTGAAGTAGAAGTTCTCGATCAACGTACGTGCGGCTTCCACGCTCGGCGGTTCGCCCGGACGGAGCTTGCGGTAGATGTCGAGCAGTGCGTCGTCTTGCGTGACCGTCGAATCCTTGTCGAGGGTCTCGAGCACGTGCGGGTACGAGGCGAAGCGCTCGCGGATCTGATCCGCAGTCCAACCGAGTGCCTTGAGCAGCACGGTCACCGGTTGCTTGCGCTTGCGATCGATACGAACGGCGACGAGATCCTTCTTGTCGATCTCGAACTCGAGCCAAGCGCCACGCGACGGAATGATCTTCGCGATGTAGACCTCTTTGTCAGTGGTCTTGTCGACGCTACGTTCGAAGTAGACGCCAGGCGAGCGCACGATCTGCGACACGACAACACGCTCGGTGCCGTTGATGATGAAGGTGCCCTTCGGCGTCATGATCGGGAAGTCGCCCATGAACACGGTCTGCGACTTGATTTCGCCGGTTTCGTTGTTCATGAACTCGGCAGTGACGAACAACGGCTGCGCGTAGGTGGCGTCGCGGTCCTTGCATTCCTCGATCGAGTACTTCGGCTCTTCGAAGCGGTGGTCGCGGAAGGACAGCGACATGGTGCCGCCGATGTCCTCGATCGGCGAGATCTCCTCGAAGATCTCCTCGAGACCGGAGACCGTCGGGACTTCGCGACCGGCCTTCAGTGCCTCGTCCACGCGCGCACGCCAGGCTGCGTTGCCCATGAGCCAATCGAATGACTCGGTCTGGAGTGCGAGGAGATCAGGTACTTCGAGGGGTTCGCGAATCTTGGCGAATGAGAGACGGGAAGCGGGGCGAACTGCCACTGTGTTCCTTCCGAAGGCTGCCGATTCGGGGCGCAGCACAAACGGACCATGGCAAATGCCGAGGCATCGCTTCTGGGGTATTTGGGCAGCGCGAAAGGGCAGGGTACCGAGAAGGCAACACTGCTGTCCACTCCGACCGGTTTTCGAAGCCCCTCGGCCGGGAGGATCAGGGCGGGGGTGACAGCCAACCTGCCCCGAGGCCCTCGGGCCATCGGACTCCGAGCCACCCCTTTCGGGGAACCCGGAATGCGGGAGAAGGGTGACGGACGGGGCGGCCCCCCGTCAAGCGGCACGCCGGATGCGGCCGCGTAACGATCGGAGAACACGAAGGCCCGTCCATTCGGACGGGCCTTCGGTGTCAGCGTGAACTTACTTGACGGTGACCTTGGCACCAGCAGCTTCGAGGACTTCCTTTGCCTTTGCGGCAACGTCCTTCTTGACCTTCTCGAGAACCGGCTTCGGTGCGCCTTCGACCAGGTCCTTGGCTTCCTTGAGGCCGAGGCTGGTGAGGGTGCGAACTTCCTTGATGACAGCGATCTTCTGTGCGCCGCCGTCTTCGAGGATGACGTCGAACTCGTCCTGCTCGCTGTCGCCGCCTGCAGCAGCAGCGCCGCCGCCGGCTGCCGGGGCAGCAGCAGCGACTGCAACCGGTGCAGCAGCAGTCACGTCGAAGGTCTCTTCGAACATCTTCACGAACTCGGAGAGTTCGATAAGGGTCATGCTCTTGAATGCTTCAAGCAGCTCGTCGGTGGTGAGCTTTGCCATTTCTGGCTTCCTTTCCTAGTCCTGCCGAGTTACCGGCCGGGGTGGCAAAGGGACGGACGTCCCATTGGTGATGAGGGACGTCAGCCCTCGGTTGTCTCGGCAGCTTCGGCAGCAGGTGCCTCGGATGCTTCAACATCTGCAACCTCAGCGGGCGCTTCGGGAGCAGGGGTCTCGGTCGCCGCTTCCGGAGCAGCAACGGCGGGTGCCGCGCCAGCGCCAGCAATAAGCGACGGGTTTGCGGTTGCGGCAACGCGCAACGCATCGATGGTGCGAACCGTCTTCGATGCAGGAGCAGCGAAGAGCGCAGCGGCCTGAGCCATCTTCGCCTTCATTGCACCGGCAAGCTTCGCGAGCAGAACCTCGCGGCTTTCGAGATCGGCAAGCTTCTGCACGTCCTTGGCGGTCAAGACCTTGCCGTCGAGGAATCCGCCCTTGATGACGAGGAGCGGGTTCTCCTTCGAGAAGTCCTTGATCGCCTTGGCTGCGTTCACTGCATCGCCCTTGACGAATGCGAGGGCCGAGGGGCCCTTGAGCATGTCGTCAAGACCGTCAACACCGGCGCGCTTTGCAGCGAGCTTCATGAGTGTGTTCTTCGCAACGGTGTACGAAACCTCAGCACCCAGTGAACGGCGGAGCTTCTTCATTGCACCCACCGAAAGGCCGCGGTACTCCGTGAGGAGTGTCGCGGATGAGTCGCGGAAACCGGCCTCGAGCGTCTCGAGCGTTACCGCCTTCTCCTTGCGCGCCATGTGGCGTTCCTTCCTGATGGGACCGCCGTCGCAAAACAAAAAGTCCGCGCACAGGCGCGGACGAAACGGAGAACTCCGTTCTGTTTCACACCTGCGCAGGCCCTCGCGTAAGCGACGTTTGTAGGTATCCGGGGATACCGACCGGCGGTCATTGGCTGGGGCGAAGGCTACGGGAGGCCCGCAATCTTCACCAAATTGAGGGGGCCGGGATCGCCGACCCCCTCAACGATTGGGGTGTTACGCCTGCTCGTCGAGCAGGTGGCTGGTGATCGTCGGATCGACCGGGACACCGGGGCCCATCGTCGACGACACGGAGATCTTCTTGATGTAGCGACCCTTGGACGACGACGGCTTCACACGGAGCACTTCATCGAGCACTGCGCCGTAGTTCTCCGTCAGCTGCTGCTCGGTGAACGACGCCTTGCCGATGATGACGTGCAGGTTCGAGTGCTTGTCGACGCGGAACTCGATCTTGCCGCCCTTGATGTCGGCGACTGCCTTGGCGACGTCCATCGTGACCGTGCCGGTCTTCGGGTTCGGCATCAGGCCACGCGGACCGAGCACCTTGCCGAGCCGACCGACCTTGCCCATCATGTCGGGCGTTGCGACGACGGCGTCGAAATCAGTCCAGCCGCCTTCGACCTTCGTCAGCATGTCATCGGCACCGACGTGATCGGCGCCTGCGGCGCGTGCCTCCTCAGCCTTCTCGCCACCAGCAATGACCAGGACCCGTGCGGTCTTGCCGGTGCCATGCGGAAGGTTGACGGTGCTTCGCACCATTTGATCGGCCTTGCGCGGATCGACACTGAGCACGAATGCAACGTCAACGGTTGCATCGAACTTGGTCTTGGCGCCGGCCTTCACAAGCTTCATGGCTGCGAGCGGTGCGTAGAGCTCGTTCTTGTCGATGCTCTCCGACGCTGCGCGGTATGCCTTGCTGCGCTTCATATCTGCTTCTCTCTTCTTGTGCAGTTCGTGGTAGCGGGCTGCAGCAGCCCTCCCACTGTCCTTCGGCGGTTGCCGGAGGAGGTGGCAGTCGTTACTCGGTAACGATGCCCATCTGACGTGCGGTGCCTTCGATGATCTTCATCGCGGCTTCGACGTCGTTCGCATTGAGGTCTGGCATCTTGGTTTCAGCGATCTGCCGCACCTGGTCCTTGGTCAGCTTGCCGACCTTGTCCTTCTGCGGAATCGATGAACCCTTCTCCAGACCAGCTGCCTTGAGGATGAGGCGCGACGCGGGCGGCGTCTTCAGGATGAAATCGAACGAGCGGTCTTCGTAGACCGTGATCTCAACCGGAATGACGTTGCCACGCTGCGACTCGGTCGCGGCGTTGTAGGCCTTGCAGAACTCCATGATGTTCACGCCGTGCTGACCGAGGGCCGGGCCGATGGGCGGCGCCGGATTGGCAGCACCAGCTTGGATCTGGAGCTTGATCAGGCCTGTGACCTTCTTCTTCGGGGCCATAGGACGGGTCCTTCTTTCTTCTACCCGGTCGAACGAACGACCGGGAATCTGTGGGGTTAGGAGGCGGAAACCTGCGAGAACGAGAGTTCGACCGGGGTTTCGCGCCCGAAGATCTCGACGAGGCCGGTGATCTTCTGCGCATCGAGATTGATCTCGGAAACGGTGGCCTGCAGCGTTGCGAACGGGCCATCGATGACGGTGACGGAGTCGCCGACCTTGAAGTCGACGGACGTGATGATCGGCTTCGCACCGACACCGGCGACGCCGCCGTGTGCTGCTGCGGCAGCCGCGGCCTTCTTCTCCGGCTTCGGAGCGAGAATGCCGGTGACCTCGTCGAGCGTCAACGGGCTCGGTGTGTGACCGTGTCCGACGAAACCGGTGACACCGGGTGTGTGGCGGACGACGCCCCACGAATCATCGGTGAGGTCCATGCGGACGAGCACGTAACCGGGGAACTTGTTGCGCTGCACCTGCTTGCGCACACCGTTCTTGATCTCGATGACGTCTTCGATCGGGACTTCCACCTCGTAGATGTAGTCCTCCATGTTGAGCGACGCGATGCGGCTCTCGAGGTTCGTCCTCATGTCGGCGGACGCCACGAAGGCGGCCGACGTGCGGAGCGGCCTGGCTGCGCTCGGTATCCCGGTCTTC
>CAXBQV010000052.1:0-11750 GCA_963978265.1 uncultured bacterium
GGCGCGAGATCCTCCTCGGGGTACATCTCCCGCAGCAGTGGATCCTGCGCCACACCCGTGTAGAAACCGTCAACAAGCGCGACGAAGAATGTGTGGCCGCCAACGCGCTCGTACAGCGGGCGTTCATCGGTCATGCGTGCGTCTTGCCCTGCGACTGGTTCGCGACGCGAACGATCTCGCCGTTGCGCACGTACCAGATGACGCCTGCTTCATCACGAATGCGCGTGATGCGAAGGCTGACGTCCTCGACAACACCGGTGACCGGACCGACATCGACGGTGTCGCCGATGCCGTACTGGTCCTCGAGCACGACGAAGATGCCCGCGAGATAGTCCTTCACCAGCGCCTGCGCACCGAAGCCCAGCGCGACGCCGAGGACGCCGGCTGAGGCCAGGATCGGTGCGATCTCGATCCCGATCCGGGAGAAGATCGTCAGGACGGCAATCAGCCAGACCACCAACGTCGCGGTGCTGCCGAGCAATTGGCCGATCGATTCGGCGCGCTGCGCGCGTCGTTCTCCATGGACCGAGCCGTGCGCGACGGCGCGATGCAGCGTGCGATCGATGCCGCGATTCACGATCGACTGCACGAGGATCGTGACAAGCAGCACCAGCGCGATGTATAGCGGATCGCCCTTCAGCCAGGTGATGAAATCGTCGAGTCGGATTGCGTCGATCATGAAACCTCCAGGTGGGTCCATTGTGCCGCGACGGCGAGCTCGGCGACGCACAGGTCGAGCGAGCGGGCGCTATGCAGCGTGTCGACAACGGGATCACGGTCTGCAGTCGGACGCACGCGGCAACCCTACGGTTGTTATCGATCCGCAGCACGTTGCACTGCAGGGTGGGCTATCAACCTGCAACCGGGCGTTGGCATACTGCGTGCAGGAGGCATCGTGTCCGAACCGCTCGCGCAGGACATCTCGGAACTCGCGCATGCCTACGGCGTCGCCACCGAGTATTGGGACCAACGGGGTCAGCATCACACCGTGCCGGCGGAGACGATCCACGCTGTCCTTGCAGCGATGCACGTCGACGTCTCCACGCCGAGCTCCGTGGCTGCCGCATGGGATCGGATCTCGAATGGACCATGGCGGCGATTGGTGCCGCATACCGTCGTGTGTACGAGTGGCGCGTCGACGCGTGTGCTCGTGCATGTTCCCGATGGTGCACCGGTCGAGGTGTGGGTCGAACTCGAATCGGGTGGGCGCGTCCCGCTCCAGCAGGTGGAGCATTTCGCGGAGCCCCGGACCATCGACGGGATTCGAACCGGCGAGGCCGCCTTCGAGGTTCCGGCGGATCTCCCGCTCGGATGGCACGCGTTGCACGCACGATCTGCGCCCGGTGGCGGCCTACCGGTACTCAAGCAGCAGGGTGTGCTTGTGTGCTGCCCGGCATTTCTCGGCTTGCCAGAATCGATGCGGCACGAACGCACGTGGGGATTGATGGCGCAGCTGTATGCCACCCGATCACGCGATTCGTGGGGTATCGGCGACCTTCACGACCTCGGTGCGCTTGCGGAATGGGCGGGACATCGCGGTGGCGGATTCGTGCTTGTGAATCCGATGCACGCTGCGGATCCGAAAGCGCCGATGGCCCCTTCACCGTATCTCCCGGCCACTCGCCGATACTTCAACCCGATCTACATTCGCATCGAAGACATCCCCGAATACCAGTCGATGTCGCCGGTGCTGCGCCTCACCATTGCGTCAGTGGCGATGCTCGCATCTGCTGCGAACAGCACGGCCGATCTGATCGAACGCGATCCGATCTGGGAGATGAAGGCATCCGCGTTGAAGACGGTGTTCGACCAGCCGTTGACGCCGGAACGCGCAGCTGCTTTTGCTGCCTTTTGCTCCCGTGAAGGTGCGGGTCTCGTGCAGTTTGCTCGCTGGTGCGCATTCGCAGAGGTTCATGGCACTGCGAGCCAGTTGTGGCCGGAGGCGATCCGTCATCCGAATGGCCCCGGAATCGAGGCAGAGGCAGCTCGCTTGGCGGACCGCGTCGCCTTCTTCACGAAGTGCCAGTGGATTCTCGACGACCAATTCGCTGCCGCGCAGGCGCGTGCGAAGGCGGCGGGGATGAGTGCCGGCATCGTTCACGACCTCGCGGTCGGTGTGCATCCTGACGGTGCGGACTCGTGGGCACTGCAGGACGTGTTGGCGAAGGGCATCAACGTCGGCTGTCCGCCCGACATGTTCAACCAGCTCGGTCAGGACTGGTCGCAGCCGCCGTGGCGACCGGACGCACTCGTCGAAACGGGGTATGCCGCGTATCGCGACATGCTGCGGACGATTCTTCGCCATGCGGGCGGCATCCGCGTCGATCATGCCCTGGGCCTGTTCCGCCTGTGGTGGATTCCGCTCGGTGAGAAGCCCTTCAATGGAACGTTCGTGCGCTACGACCATGAAGCGATGGTCGGCATCCTCGCGCTGGAGGCGATGCGAGCGGGGGCATTCGTCGTTGCCGAGGATCTCGGCACCGTCGAGGCCTGGATCCAGCAGTATTTGGCGAGCCGCGGCATGCTCGGAACCTCGATCCTCTGGTTCGAGCACAACGAGCACGGTGCCCCGCTCGAGCCGGAACGGTTCAGGGAGATGTGCTTCGCAACCGTGACGGTGCACGATCTGCCGCCAACCGCAGGCATGTGGCAAGGAGAGCACATCCGCGTTCGCGATGAACTGCATCTGCTCGCCCGCCCAGTCGGCGACGAACGCGCGGACTGGAACCGTGAACAGGCGAGCTGGCTGCGGGCGCTTCGTGACCACGGCTTCGTGTCGTCTGCATCAGAACCCGATGTGCAGGAGGTCGTCGAGGGACTCCACCGGTACTTGGCTGCAACCCCGAGCAAGGTGGTCGCGCTGTCGTTGCCCGACATCGTCGGCGACATTCGAACGCAGAATCAGCCGGGCACGGATCAGGAGTACCCCAATTGGCGAGTTCCGACGTGCGACGCGAACGGCTTCGCGGTCACCATCGAGGACCTCACAGAACGCGCCGATCTCTCAGATCGTGCCGATCGGCTTATCGGAACCGTTGCACGTCGCGCGCATCGGTAGTTCCACCTCCCCGCGTGAATGTGCAGGGATTGCCATCCCTAGACTTCCGGACATGAAGCGTGTGCGTGGTGTGCTCTCCGGTCTCGCTGTGGCCGTGCTGTCCGCGCCGCTTCCTGCCCTGGCGTATGCACGCGACGCCGGCGACGAGCCCGGCGCGGGCATGTCGGTGCTGGAGACTGTCGGATTCTTCGTCGTGCTCCCGCTCGCGATCTGGGGTGTCATCTGGCTGCTCTGGTCGCTCCCGAAGTGGATGCGCGAGTCCCGCCCGGTCGGGGAGGCGTGGAACCCGGTTCCGTCACGGGACGCCCGCTGAACGAAAGGCCCTCCTTGCGGAGGGCCTTCGCATTTCCGAGGTCGGACTACAGGTCGGCTTGGCGCGCGCGGATCGCGCGGATCGTGTTTGCCCGACCTTCTTTGATGAATCGCAGCATCGCCACATTGCCGCCGTCGTGCGAGGCGAGGAACTGGTCAGCCATCTGCACCGTGGCGTCCTCGACGAAGAGCGAGGGGAAACCGAGAATGCCGAAGTTCTCGGCAACGTGGATGTCATTGCGCTTGAACACGCCTTCGACGTCGACGAAGTAGCGGGCTGCATACGGCTCGAGGAGCTGCAGTTGCTCGGCCTGCCGGAAGCCCATTGCCGTCGACTGGTAGATGGCATTGGCGACGTCGGCTTCCTCGGTCAGCAACTTCCACGCAGCTGCCTTCGCTTCGACAGTCGGAACTGCTGCGCGGGCGGCAGCTGCTGACTGCTGGCCGAACGCCGTGTTGTCACGCGCGAGTTCCTCATCGATCTTGTCGGCGGGCCAGAAGCCCGTCGTGGTAAGCCGGCTGAGGAGTCCCCAACGGAGGTCGACGTCGACTTTGAGTCCCGTCAACGACCCTTCGCCGGTGAGGAGCGATTCGATCCACTCGAGGTGCGCCGGATCGACCGCGAAGGCGAGCAGCCCGCGAACGTATGCGAGCTGGAGATCGCTGCCCGGCTCCGCGTTCTGTGCGGCGCCGTAGTAGCAGTCGGCCATCTGGCGGTAGTAGCCACCACGTCTCGCAGGATTTGCGTACATGTCAGCAGCGAGTTTCGCGTAGCGAAGCAGGATGCTGATGACGGCGACCTCGGGTTCCGAATCAACGGCAGCGCGGACCAACCGCAGCCAGTCATTCGTCGGAAGCTCGCCGTCGCGCGTCATATCCCATGCCGACATCCACACCATCATGCGCGTCAGCGACGATGTGAATGCACCATAGTTCGTGATCGCATTGTCCATCGAATGGCGATCAAGACGGATCTTCGCGAACGTGTGATCTCCTTCGTTGATGAGGAGCACTTCCGGTCGAGGGCGGTCGACGAGGATGTCGGAGAGATCGGTGATCGCACCATCGATCGTGACCCATTGACGGTCTGTGCATTCGAGTGCACCGTCAATGAAGGAGTAGAACCCGAGTTGGATGCGATGGCTGCGCAGGGTCGGCTCGAGGCCGGCAGGTTCCTTCGCGGGTTCCTGATGCATGAGCGCCTTCGTATAGATGCCGTCGCTGTCCGTCTCGACCTCGAGCCGCAACGTGTTCACACCCGGGGTCTGGATCCAGAGGTTCATCCAGTCCTTGAGATCAATGCCGCTTGCGGCAGTGAGTTCGGCGAGCAGGTCCGACAGTTCCGCGTTCGCGTACTGGTGCTTCTGCAGATAGGTGCGGACACCGGCGACAAAGTGCTCTTCGCCGATGTACGCCACGAGTTGCTTGAGGACCGACGCGCCTTTCGCGTACGAAATGCCGTCGAAGTTCGGACGGACAGATTCGAGGTCCACCATCTCGGCGGCGATCGGGTGGGTGGTGGGCTGCTGGTCCTGGCGGTAGCCCCACTCCTTGCGAAGCCCGAGGAACTCGGTCCAGGCATCCGTGAATTCCGTGCAGCGTGCCATCGACCAGTACGCGGCCCACTCAGCGAATGATTCGTTGAGCCAGAGGTCGTCCCACCAGCGCATCGTCACCAGGTCGCCGAACCACATGTGCGCCATCTCGTGCAGGATGGTGTTGGCCCGCGCCTCGTACTGCAGGCGGGTCACCCGGCTGCGGAATACGTAGTCCTCGAGGAACGTCACGGCGCCGGCGTTCTCCATCGCCCCGGCGTTGTACTCGGGGCAGAAGAGTTGGTCGTACTTGCCGAAGGGGTAGCCGAATTGGAACTGCTCTTCGAAGAAGGCGAAGCCCTGCTTCGTGATCTTGAACAGTTCCTCGTGGTCGAGGAATTCTGCGAGCGACTTCCGGCAGTACAGCCCCAAGGGATAGGTGCCGAAGCTGCCCGCGTACTCGTCGTGCACATGGTGGTACGGACCGGCGACGATCGCCGTGATGTACGTGGACATGCGCTTCGTCCGCGCGAAGGTCCAGCGGTCGAGTCCCTCGCCCGCTGACTGGCGGGAAGCTTGTGCACCGTTGCTCACGACCTCCCAGTGGTTCGGCGCCGTGACGGTGAAGCTGAATTCGGCCTTCAGATCCGGTTGCTCGAAGTTGGCGAAGACCTGTCGGGCATCGGGCACCTCGAACTGCGAGTAGAGGTACGCCTCGTTGTCGACCGGATCGACGAAGCGGTGGAGGCCGGTGCCGTCCCGCGTGTACTTGCACCGCGCATCGACGACCAACGTGTTCTGTGCCTGGAGCCCGTGCAGTGCGACCTTGTCCTCGGCGAATGCAGAAACGGGCACCGGCTGCCCGTTGAGCGTGATGGCGGATACGGAATCCGCGACCAGATCGATCCACGTCGAGGCACCGGCCGCGGCCGTGAATGTCACGGTAGTGGTGCTTCCGAAGGTGGGGGAGGTGCGCACCTCGCTGAGATCGAGCACCACGTTGTAGTGCTCCACCTTGAGCAGTTGTGCACGACCGGCTGCTTCGATCTTGGACAAGTTGTGACCCGACACGATGGGGCTCCTTTCGGTGCGTCAATCCTTGCACGCCGGCGCATGCCAGAATGCCGCCATGCGCATCCACATCGCGGCCGACCATGCCGCATTCGACGCCAAGCACACGCTCGCGGAACACCTGCGTGCAGCCGGCCACGACGTCGTGGACCACGGTGCCCACGTGTACGACGCAGAGGATGACTACCCGGCATTCTGTTTCGCCGCTGCGGAAGCGGTCGTTGCGGAGCCGGGCTCGCTCGGGGTCGTCATGGGCGGTTCGGGCAACGGCGAGCAAATTGCGGCGAACAAAGTGCGCGGGGTCAGAGCGGCGCTGGCCTGGTCCGTGCAAACGGCGACGCTGGCCCGTGAACACAACAACGCGAATGTCGTCAGCGTGGGGGCGCGGATGCACACCACGGACGAGGTCAATGCGATCGTCGACGCATTTATCGCGACGCCGTACTCGAACGCCGAACGGCATAGCCGTCGTATAGATCAATTGGCCGATTACGAGGCGTAGGGTTGCCGGTATGGCAGCCACACCGGGTCAACGCCTTCGCTCTGCGGTCGACACCCATCGGCCACTGCAAGTAGTCGGCGCAATCTCGGCGTATGCCGCGCTGTTGGCCGAACATGCGGGTCACCACGCGCTCTACCTCTCCGGCGGTGGAGTCGCCGCGTCGTCGCTCGGTGTTCCCGACCTCGGCATCACGCAACTGGAGGACGTCGTCACGGACGCTCGGCGCATAACGGCCGTCACCGAACTCCCACTTCTCGTCGACGCCGACACCGGCTGGGGAAGCGCGTTCAACATCGCGCGAACGGTGAAGGAACTCATCCGTGCGGAGGCGGCCGGCCTGCACATCGAGGACCAGGTGCAGGCGAAGCGCTGTGGGCACCGGCCGAACAAGGCGATTGTGTCGCGGCAAGAGATGGTCGATCGCGTGAAGGCGGCGGTGGACGCGCGTACCGACGACTCGTTTGTCATCATGGCCCGCACGGACGCGGTCGCAGTCGAAGGCATCGACGCCGCCATCGAACGTGCCAACGCGTGTGCCGAGGCGGGTGCGGACATGGTGTTCCCGGAGGCGCTTGAATCGCTTGCGCACTACCAGCAGTTCGTGAAGGCCGTGAACGTTCCGGTGCTCGCGAACATCACCGAGTTCGGTCGGACGCCGCTGTTCACACAGGCGGAACTCGGCGGTGTCGGAGTGCGACTTGTCCTCTACCCACTGTCTGCATTCCGTGCCATGAGCAAGGCCGCGCTCGACGTCTATGAGCGCATTGCGGTTGATGGGACACAGCAGCAGGTCGTCGACGCGATGCAGACGCGCGAGGAGTTGTACGCCCACCTCGACTATTACGCATACGAGCGCAAACTCGACGAACTCTTCGAACATGACTGACGCAGCGAAACCCAAGAAGTCCGTTGCACTGTCGGGAACGGTTGCGGGCAATACGGCGATCTGCACGGTTGGTCGGACTGGGAACGATCTGCACTACCGTGGCTATGACGTCCTCGATTTCGCCGATCACGCCGAGTTCGAGGAAATCGCACATCTGCTTGTGCATGGGCGACTGCCCAATCCGATCGAGCTTGAGGCATACCGTGCGCAGCTCCAGGAGATGCGGGGATTGCCTGCTCCGGTGAGGATCGCGCTCGAGGCGCTGCCGGCAGTGGCGCATCCGATGGATGTATTGCGCACCGGCTGCTCGGTGCTCGGGATTTGCGAACCGGAGACGGACATCCGAGATGTCGCCGAAACCAGACGGCACATTGACCGGCTCATCGCGTCATTCGGTTCGATGCTCACGTATTGGTACCACTTCAGCCACAGCGGGCGGCGCATCGATGTCGAAACCGATGATGCGAGTGTCGCAGCTCATTTCCTCCACTTGCTGCACGGTGAGCCTGCCCGTGCCGAATGGGTGCGCGCGATGCACACGTCGCTCAACTTGTATGCGGAGCACGAATTCAACGCATCGACGTTCACGGCCCGCGTGATCGCGGGAACGAACTCGGATCTCCATTCGTGCATCACAGGCGCTATCGGCGCGCTGCGCGGACCGAAGCACGGCGGTGCCAATGAGATAGCGTGGGAGATTCAACGTCGTTACTCGTCAGCCGATGCTGCCGAATCGGATATCAAGGAGCGCATCGAGCGACGCGAGATCGTGATCGGATTCGGGCATCCCGTGTACACCGTCTCCGATCCTCGCAATGCCGTCATCAAGTCGGTCGCACACCGACTCCGCTCGAATGACGACGAGCGACTCATGTACGACGTCGCCGAACGCGTTGAGAACGTCATGTGGGATGCGAAGCAGATGTTCCCCAATCTCGATTGGTACTCCTCTGTCGTGTACCACTGCATGCGCATCCCGACCGCCATGTTCACGCCGCTGTTCGTCATGGCCCGCATCACCGGCTGGGGTGCGCACGTGATCGAGCAACGCGAGGACGGCAAGATCATCCGCCCGAGCGCCAACTACACCGGCCCCGAGAACCGCACGTGGGTGCCACTGGAGTTCCGATGAGCGGAAACGTTGACCGCAACGACCGGCCAGCACCGGATCAGGTGCTCGTCGACATCGCCGACTATGTGTGCGACTACGTCGTCGATTCTGCTGAGGCATACGGCACCGCGCGCAACTGCCTGATCGACACGATCGGCTGCGGATTGCTCGCGCTCAATTTTCCGGAGTGCACCAAACTCCTCGGACCGTTGGTGCCCGGTACCACGGTTCCACATGGCGCACGGGTGCCCGGCACCGACTTTGTGCTCGATCCCGTCAAGGCTGCTTGGGACATCGGCGCGATGGTGCGCTGGCTGGACTTCAATGACACCTGGCTTGCCGCTGAGTGGGGACATCCCTCGGACAACCTCGGCGCGATCCTCGCGGTCGCCGACCACGTATCACGGCAGCGCATGGCGAACGGTGCACCTCCACTCACGATGCGCGAAGTGCTGACCGCGATGATCAAGGCGCATGAAGTGCAGGGAGTGTTGGCACTCGAGAACAGTTTCAATCGCGTCGGTCTCGACCACGTCGTGCTCGTGAAGGTCGCATCGGTCGCAGTCGCAACGCGCATGCTCGGTGGCACCAAGGCCCAGGTTGTCGACGCGCTGTCGCAGGCATTCGTCGACGGGCAAGCGCTGCGCACATACCGACACGCGCCGAATGCCGGATCACGGAAGTCCTGGGCCGCAGGCGATGCGACCTCGCGCGCAGTCCGCCTCGCCTACATCACGCTGGCTGGGGAGATGGGTATCCCGGGCGTGCTCACTGCTCCGCAGTGGGGCTTCTACGACGTGCTCTTCAGCAAGACGACCAAGGATCAGCAGGTGAAGCCGGCGAGTGAACGCACCTTCCGTTTCACGCAGCCGTACGGGACATACGTGATGGAGAACATTCTGTTCAAGATCTCGTTCCCCGCCGAATTCCACTCACAGACCGCCTGTGAGGCGGCAGTGCAGTTGCATCCGCTGGTGAAGGACCGGCTACACGAGATCGACCGGATCGTGGTTCGCACGCACGAGTCCGCGATTCGCATCATCTCGAAAGTGGGTCCGCTCGCGAACGCCGCTGACCGTGACCACTGTCTCCAGTACATCATCGCGGTTCCGCTCATCCACGGTGATCTTGTGGCGGAGCACTACGAAGATGCTTTCCACGTGGCGAACCCGATGATCGACACGTTGCGGGCAAAGATGGAGATTGTCGAGGAGCCGCGCTACAGCCGCGAATACATGGAGGCGGACAAGCGTTCGATCGCGAATGCGATCCAGGTGTTCTTCACCGATGGCAGCAGCACGCCGGAGGTCGCCGTCGAGTATCCGATCGGGCACCGACGTCGCCGCGAGGAGGGCATTCCCGTGCTGGAGCAGAAGTTCGTGGGCAACCTGCGCACCAGGTTCTCGCAACAACGTGCGGAGCAGATCTTCGAAGCGTGCAAGGAGCAGGGTGCGTTGGAAGCGATGGCAGTTCCCGAGTTCATGGAACTCTTCCTCTAGAGCGCCGGCGCGCCCACAATCGAAACCCGGATGCTCGAAAGTCCACACTCGTTGATGAGGTCGAGCAAGGCGCGCTTCTCTGCGGGATCCACGGCGAGTGACCACCGAACCTTCACTGCAATCCAGTTCACCAGGTACGAGCACCGGCCCCGCGCAGGAAGCCATTCCGCCGGGTCCTGATCGCTCTTCTGTCGATTCGAGGATGCCGTGACCGCAAGGAGCGAGCGTGGGTCGCCGAGATCGTTCGCAAACTGCATCCGCTGTTGCGGCGTCCAACTCGATGCTCCGGAGTCCCAGGCCTCTGCAAGGGGCACCACATGGTCGATATCGAGAGCCGACGGTGACGTCGTCTGCACACCGTCGTACGCGCTGACCCACCGGCCACCGATGAGGCGGCAGCCGGTCGTCACGCGTGGTTTCCTGACCGCCTCCGCGATGAGTACTTCGTAGCGCGTGTTGCAGGTGTCGCCGTCGGCGTCGATCCAGTGCTTGAACAAGGTTCGCTTGTACCCCGTGCGCGATTCACCGGCGACGGAAAGGGATTCCAGCGCGGTTCTGGTGTTACCGACGAAGACATCGGCAGCCTGTGCAGTAGGGGATGGGAGGAGTGCGAGAAGCAGCGCGCTTGCCGCAATACCTCGCAGCCTCATCATCGTCACCCGCCGAATGCAATGGAGCGGGTGTTGTCGCGCTGCGCGCTCCAAACCCTCCCTCGCTCGGAGCGGGTGACGGGAATCGAACCCGCGTGGCTAGCTTGGAAGGCTAGGGCTCTACCATTGAGCTACACCCGCGCGCATTTGTTGCGCCTGCGCAGTTTACCTGCGGATTTAGACCCCCGTATGTTCGCGGGTAGGCTTTCGCGGTCACTACGGGGCGTAGCGTAGTGGCTAGCGCGCCTGCTTTGGGAGCAGGAGACCGGGAGTTCGAATCTCCCCGCCCCGACGCTGTCACCACACAACAAAGAGGCACTCCATGCAGACGACCGTCGACAAGCTGTCACCCACGAAGGTGAAGCTCACCGTGAACGTTCCCTTCAAGGAACTCGATCACGCGTTCGAGCACGCCTACAAGGGCATTGCCAAGCAGGTGAACATCCCCGGCTTCCGCAAGGGCAAGGTGCCGTCGTCGATCATCGATCAGCGCTTCGGTCGCGGCGTCGTGCTCGAGGAGGCGGTCAACCATGCCGTTCCCGAGTTGTACGAACAGGCCTGCGTCGAGAGCAATCTCTTTCCCGTTGGGCAACCGTCGGTGGAGATCACCGAGATCGTCGATCACGACCACATCGCGTTCACGGCTGAGGTCGAGGTGCGACCGGAATTCGACCTGCCGAAGTACGACGAACTCAAGATCGAAGTCGATGCAGTCACTGTTGCCGGCAAGGACGTCGAGGAGCAGATCGATGCCCTCCGCAAGCGCTTCGCGACACTCACCACGGTCGACCGTGCCGCGAAGGACGGCGACCTGTTGCTCGTCGACATCCGTGGCGAAGCCGACGGTGCAAGCATCGAGGACTTGAATGCCAACGCCCTGTCGTATGAACTCGGAACCGACGGCATGTTGCCGGGTTTCGATGCGGCCGTTGCCGGCGCGAAGGCCGATGAGGAGCGCTCGTTCGTGTTCACGCCGGAGGGTGGCGAACACGAGGGCAAGGGCATCGTCGTCACGGTCACGGTGAAGGCAGTCCGTGAACGGAACCTGCCGGTACTGACGACGAGTTCGCGCAGATGGCGAGCGAGTTCGACAGCGTCGACGACCTGAAGAAGGACGTCGAGGACC
>CAXBQV010000053.1:0-11726 GCA_963978265.1 uncultured bacterium
AACATGAGGGCGGCACGGCTACTCGTATGAACTTCACCCACCGTGGGGGTCTCAAGTCCTGCAAGCAGCGCAAGCAGAGTTGACTTGCCGCAACCTGAGGCGCCGAGTAGGCAAACGAATTCGCCGGCCCGTACTTGCAGATCGATGTTCTCGAGCACAAGGGGAGCATTCGGTGCATATTGCTTCGACAATGATTTGATGGAGATCTCCAGGTCACTGCTCTGGCTACCTGCGGCCCGCATCACGGGTTGCGACGACGACATCAGCTACGCCAGCCCAAGCATTCCGACCTTGTAGATCAGCGATTTCCTCGCTTTGAGGATCTGATTCAGCAAGCGAACGTCGTAGATGCCCTTCAGGGCATTCGGCTTGTAGATCGGCAAGAATCCCGAAGCGGTCGCGTCCTCGTAGTTCTTCTTCAATGTGAGCGGAAGTGGATTCGGCGTGAGTTCGATGTTGGTCCAGGCTCGAGCGATCACATCGTCGGCCAACTTCTTGGTCGTCCATTTGATCAACTGTGACTGCACATCGTTCTGAGCCGACTCAGGGTTGGCTTTGGCGAACGCGATCGCATCCAAATTCGCCTTCAGCAGCGAACTAATGGTTCTCGGGTACTTCTTGAGGAAGTCGGAGCGAGCAACAATGTTGGTGGTGACGAATCGTCCATGTGGCCAGAGGTCCTTTTCGTCCAATAGCACTCTTGCTCCCGCTTCGAGGACGAGCCGCGAAGCCCATGGCTCCGGAACCCATGCTCCATCGAGTTGGCCGTTCTTGAAGAGAGTCAACGTTTGTGCATTCTCCGTCGGTTGGATCAGGACGTTTTTCGGGCCTGATGCGTAGGTCGTGAACCCCTTTGACTTCAAGTAGGAACGAATTGCGACGTCTTGGGTGTTACCAAGTTGCGGAGTTGCGATCACCTTGTTCCTGAGGTCATCAAGAGACATGATGTTCTTGCGAACGACGAGTTGGGCGCCTCCGGATGTCGCTCCCGAGACAATGCGGAGCAATTCGCCATTCGTTGTGACGTAGCCACTGATGGAGGGACTTGGACCGATGTAGCTGACATCGAGCGCACCACCCTTCATCGCCTCGATTGCCGAAGGACCGGCGTTGAAGAGTGTGTACTCGATCCGAGTGCCATCGGGGGCCAGGTACTTCTCGAAGAACTTCTCCTGCTGCGCAATCAGAGCGGACGCATGGGTCACGTTCGCGAAGAAGCCGAGGCGAACGACAGGCGCCGCCCCCGGTGCGGCGATTGCCGGCGCTGCTCCGGCTAAGGCGGCGATGACCGCGGTGGAGATGATCAGGATGGTTCGACGCATACGTCCTCCTTAAATACCTATAAATACTAGCGACATTATAGACAAAGTGGAGAATGACCCGCATCCCCTGCGTGTCGTCGCGAGTCCGTGCCACGATGTGCCCATGAGCGACGACTACATCGCCGGTGTCTGCAACATCGGCAAGGCGGAAGTGCGGCAACGCCTCATCACGTCCTTCATCGGACTCGGATTCGCACTTGCCGGGGCGTCCTGGCTGCTTTCATCCGACGCCCCGCGCGCTGCCCGATGGAGCCTGCTCTTCCCGTTGCTCGTGTGGGCTGTGGGCCTCGTGCAGGCCCGCCGCCGTTTCTGTGTTGCCTACGGGATCCTCGGAACGTTCAACTTCGGAAAACTGGGCACGGTCTCCCGCGTGAGTGACCCCGATTTCCGGCGGGCAGATCGGATCACCGTTCTCAAGCTCGGTGGGCTGTCACTTGCGTACGCACTTGCAGCAACGCTGGGGTTCGTGCTGCTTCCCGCTTAGCTGTCAATTGCGCTGCGTGCGCACAAGTGCGGCAGCTGTTTGCTCGTCGATCACGAGATCTGTCACCGCACCGGATCGCAACGCCGCAAGCAACGCGGGCACTTTGTGCTCGCCCACCACAACACAGATTCGACGTGGTATCTGCTGCAATGCTGCGGGTGTTGGCCCGGTGGCACGCTTGTTGAGTTCGATGTCGGCAAAGCTGCCATCGGCACGGAGGAGCACGGTGCAGACGTCGCCAACAACGGCTTCGCTTCGCAGGACACGCAGATCCGCTTGGTCGAGATAGCCACCGGCATAGACCTGGGATTGGATTTCGCCCTCAGGGGCACCAACGCCGAAAAGCGCGATGTCCGCTCGCTGTTGCGCTTCCAGCACGCGATTCACGGATCGTTCGTTCCACATCGCATTTTTCGTCTCCGGGAAGTCGAAGAATGCGGGCACGGGGAAGTAGAGCACGCTTGAATCAAATGCATTGCCGAATGCGTTCATGATCACGCCGGCATAGGAGACACCACTGCTGTGCGGACTGGCAGCACCGTTGAGTTGCACCACGATCGAATTGCGCAATGGACGGTGGGAGAGTTGCAACGCGACCGCGCTCACCGTCGTGCCCCATGCGATCCCGAGGACCATGTCGTCGTCGAACCAGTCCTCGAGCAGTCGGGCTGCCACCTTCGCAGTTGCTTCTAGGCGCACCTGTACCGACGACCGACGTCGCATCGGAACCACATGTGCAGCGACACCGAAGTGCTCGTGGATCATCGCATTGAGTTTGCTGTCGACGCGGTCGTCGAAGGTGATGCGGACAAGACCGCTCTCACGCGCTTCCTTCAGCAACCGCGACACTGTCGACCGGGAGACTCCCAATTGCCGGGCGATCGTCTCCATCGTTTCGTTCTGCAAGTAGTAGAGCATCGCTGCGGTGCGCACATCGTCCGGTCTGGACATCGCACCTCCTGCACGGACGTCGCACGTGTCGCTGCGTGCCTGCACAAGTGTGCAGCAGGTGTGCGCGCATGTGCAAGCCGTGGGAGAATGTCTCCATGTCCAAAGCGATGACGAGCGCATTTCGTGCCGAATCCCTCGCGGCGATGTCCGACGACCGGGGCCTCGACATCCTCGTCATCGGCGGTGGCATCACCGGCGTCGGCGCCGCGCTGGACGCTGCCACCCGGGGTCTGCGCGTCGGCATCGTCGAAGCTGCCGACTGGTCAGAAGGCACGTCGTCGCGCAGTTCGAAATTGGTGCATGGCGGGCTGCGGTACCTCGAGATGCTCGACTTCGCACTCGTCCACGAAGCGCTCACCGAACGCGATCTGCTGGTCAACAGACTCGCACCGCATCTCGTGAAACCGGTGAGTTTCGTATTCCCGCTCGAACACCGGCTTTGGCAACGGCTGTATGTCGGCGCAGGCATCCTGCTCTATGACGTGCTCGCATCGATCTCGCGTCAGAACCGCGCGATGTCCTGGCATCGGCATTTCACCAAGCACGGTCTTCGCAAGATCTTCCCCGACCTGCATCCGAATGCTGCAATCGGCGGAATCCGCTACTGGGATGCCACGGTCGATGATGCACGGCTGGTGCTCACGGTATTGCGCACCGCCGTCGAACACGGTGCGTTCGCTGCTGCGCGCACCCGCGTTGTCGAACTCCTGCACGAGGGTGATCGGATCGTCGGCGCCATCGTGGAGGATCGTGAAACCGGTGAACGTCATAGCGTCCACGCGAAACAGGTGATCTCCGCAACCGGCGTATGGACCGAGGAGACGCAATCGATGTCGCCGTCTCAGCAAGGATTGCAGGTGCTGGCGTCCAAAGGCGTGCACATTGTGGTACCGAAGTCACGCATCCGCGGTGAGAGCGGCTTCATCCTCGAGACCGAGAAATCGGTGCTCTTCATCATTCCGTGGAGCCGCTATTGGATTATCGGCACCACAGATACGCCGTGGCACGGTGATTTCCGTTACCCCGCTGCAACCGCTGCAGACGTCGACTACATCCTCGAACGCGCGAACCGAGTGGTGTCACCACCGCTCACACGAACCGACATCGTCGGCGTTTGGGCCGGCTTGCGCCCCTTGTTGCAGCCGACGAGCAACGCCGGCACATCGGCAAAGGTGAGCCGGGAGCACACCACGATGTCGCCCAAACCGGGGCTCACAGTCATCGCCGGTGGCAAGCTCACCACCTATCGGGTCATGGCCGAGGACGCCGTCGATTTCGCCATGCGTGGAACCAAGGTTCCGAAGTCCAGCACCGACAACGTGCTCCTGCTCGGTGCCGAGGCGCTTGCTGCAATGCGAAAGGCGATGGGTGCGCCGCAACAGCGGTACGGATGGAGCGATCAGATGGTTGAGCACCTGCTGCACCGTTACGGATCGATGATGTCTGAACTGCTTGCTGCAATCGAGGCACAACCGGACCTCGCGCAACCACTTCGGTATGCGCCGGACTACCTTCGTGCCGAAGTGCACTACGCGGCGACGCATGAAGGTGTCTTGCACTTGGCCGATGTCATGTTGCATCGCACGAGGCTCGCCTATGAGATGCGTGACGGCGGCGTCACTGCGAGCGAGGAGATTCTTGACGTCATCGCACCGGTCCTCGGATGGGATGTGAAGCGGTGCAGACAAGAAGCCGCCGACTACGCGAAGTTGCATGCCGCAATCAGCGTCGCAGCGATGATGCAAGACGATCTCAGCGCCGAGGCACAACTGCGAACAGCGGTCAACGCCTGATCACGTGTTGGCGTTCGCCAACAGCCACTCGGCAGTTTCCACATCGGTGATGAGTGTTGTCAGCCAGCCACCGCGCAATGCGGCGCGAATCGCCTCATGCTTGTCCTGGCCTCCGGCGACACCGACACGCTTTGGGGTGCGACGCAGTTGATCGAGCGTCACACTGATCACGAGTGAATCGAGTTCGGTGTGGAGCTGCTCGCCATTGGCATCGATGAACCGGAGATTGATCTCGCCTGCAGCACCACGCGAACGTGCGTAACGGAATTGTTCTTCGCTGAAGAAGTTGTCATTGGGGCCGAGCGCGCTCGAAGGTTGGCAGGCGGCGACACCGCACAGTGCCACGTCGAGGTGATCGAGCATTTCCAGTGTCTCCTGCACGTGCGCTGCGTGCATCAGCAATCCATCACGCATCGACGCGCTCGTCGTCACGCCCGGAACGCGGAGGAATTGCGGTTCGGCACCGAGCATCGAAGCGAGTGATGCAGTTGCCTGTGCCGCTTCGTGCTGCAACACCGGTTCGCCGACGTCACCGAGCATCTCCACCACGCGCTCGACACCCGAGTCCGCAACGGGCAGCAGGTCGTCGATCGCTGCGCGCAGGGTGCGGCTCCATGAGGTGAAGCCGACGGTGCGCGCGCCGGTGAGCAGCGAGGGCAGTTGATTCGCCAGTGCACTGCCAAGGTCCCGAAGCAGTGAGGCCTCGTCCTCGGGGTCCGCGACTTCGGCTACATGCACGTCCTCGAGTTGGTACTTGGACTCCAGCTCGCTCTCGAGTTGGGCGTGCAGGCCTTCCGGAACGACGACGGTTGTGCGCACAATGCGCATGGCCTGTGCTTGTTCGAGGAGGCGTGAGACCTGCGGTTGAGAGATGCCGACGCGCTTGGAGATCTCGGTCTGTTTGAGACCGCTGTGGTGGTACAGCAGTGCCACCTTGGTGACCAGGCGTTGCTGCTCGGGATCCATCTGCGCACTCATGTTGTCCTCCGTTCAGGACGCAGACTAGACTGCCGGTAAATACTTATGCAAGATCCGTATAACGATACTCATTCGTTATACAAGGAGGATTGACACCGCAGAACGCTCATTCTGTAGATTCTGAATAGGCATTGACCTATCGAATAGATATACAGGGCAAGCGCCGCACCGAGGTCGCCGACCACGGTGTTCCAGAGGAGGAGAACTCATGGCAAACACTCGCACATTGCGCGTGGTCGTCGGTCTCGTTGCTGGCGCGATCGCCATCAGCGGTTTCACGACCACAGCTGATGCAGCAGGCAAGTACAAGATCGGCGTTGCCGTCGCTGACCAGAAGTCGCTGTTCTACATCGCAGCGGTTGACGGCATGCGCGCCGAAGCAAAGAAGCAGGGCGTCGACCTCGTCGTGCTCTCTGCTGACAACAACTCGAAGCAGCAGGTGAACCAGGTCAACAGCCTCATCACCCAGAAGGTGAAGGCACTCGTCTTCATCGCCCAGGATGCAACCGCTGCATTCGCCGGCGTGAAGGCTGCGAACAAGGCCAAGATCCCGGTCATCGCAGTCGACCAGAAGCCGCAATCCGGCAATGGCAAGCTCGCCACCTACATCGCCACTGATTCGGTCAAGGCCGCAGATCAGCTCTGCACCTGGCTCTTCAAGCAGATCGGCAACGAAGGCGAAATCGGCATCCTGCACGGTGTTCTCGGTTCGACCGCAGAGACCGAGCGCACGCAGGGTTGCCAGCAGGCAATCAAGCGCACCCCCGGTATCAAGGTTGTGGCTGAAGCAACTGCCAACTGGGATGAGACCGAGGCCTACAAGGCTGCGCAGAACATGATCCAGGGCCACCCGAACCTGAAGGCGATCTTCGGTGAGTCGGATGCAATGGGTCTTGGCGCTGCGAAGGCTGCGAAGGACGCGAAGCGTCAGATCCTTGCTGTCGGCATCGACGGCTTCCCGACGATGGTCAAGGCAATCCAGCAGGGTCTGACCCAGGCCACCCAGGCGCAGATCCCCTACGTCATGGGTCAGATGGCCATCAAGAACGCGGTCACACTGCTCAAGGGCGGCAAGATCCCGGCGAAGCAGATGCAGAGCACGGTTCTCGTGACCTCCGCAAATGCCGCAACTGTTGACACCGTTCAGTTCTACGGACCGAACGTCAAGTAACAAAGGATTCGGCCGGTCACACGTTGTGGAGACCGTGTGACCGGCCGAATTACCCCAGAGAGGAGTACGCATGGAACAGCAGCCCACACAGACCAAAGCGCTGGTCGTGCGTGACCTGACAAAGTCCTATGCAGGTGTAACCGTATTGCACGCGGTGAACCTGAGCGTGACCTCCGGCAAGGTCGTCGGTCTCATCGGCGAAAACGGGGCGGGCAAGTCCACGACGAGCAGCATCATCGCCGGCATTGTGCAGCCCGACAGTGGCTCGATGACCCTCGACGGTCAGGACTACTCACCGCACAGCCCGGCGAACGCCCTCGAGTCCGGCGTGGCCCTCATCCATCAGGAGATCCGGATGGTTCCGGCACTCTCCGTGGCCGAGAACATCTTCCTCGGCCGACTTCCGATTTCCGGCGGCAAAGTTGATCGTGCACTGATCAATGAGCGTTCCGCCGAAGCACTCCGCAAGCTCGGAGTGAACATCGATCCTCGACGTCCCGTGCAGGGTCTGTCGATTGCACTGCAGCAGAGCATCGAGATTGCGAAAGCAATCACGCGCGATCCTCGCTACGTCATCTTCGACGAGCCGTCTGCATCGCTCACCGAGAAGGAAACCGACCGAGTACTCGGTCAGATCCAGGTGCTGCGCGATCACGGTGCAGGCATCATCTACATCTCCCACCGGCTCCAGGAGATTCGCGACATCGCGAATGAAATCGTCTGCATGCGCGACGGCCGGGTCGTGAAAACCTGGGACACCGGCAATGTGGAGACCGATGAGCTCGTCAAGGCGATGGTGGGCCGCGATGTCGTTTACGCGCATCAAGAACCGAAGCCTGCCGGTCACAAGACGGTGATCGAGGTCCGGGATCTTGGTCGCAGTGGAGTGTTCGAGAACATCAACTTCGCGGTGGCTGAGGGCGAGATCCTCGGGATCGCCGGTCTCGTCGGCGCTGGACGCACTGAAGTCGTCCGCGCGATCGCAGGTGCTGACCGTGCGGACTCCGGCGAAGTCCTCGTCGAAGGGCAGCCGATCAAGCTCCGGAGTCCAGGACACGCAGTGCGAGCTGGCGTTGTGATGGTGCCGGAGGACCGCAAACAACAGGGCCTCAATCTGACACTCGATTCCGCACGCAATATTGCGTCACCGTGGGAGCGGATTCTGCGCAAGTCCGGTCTTGTGACCAAGTCATGGGTCAATGACATCGCTGAAGTCAGTCGGAGTGCATTCGACATCCGCGGCGATGTGAACAGCCCGGTCGTGCGCCTCTCCGGCGGTAATCAGCAGAAGGTACTGCTCGCGAAATGGCTGGTGCAGCAGCCAAAAGTGCTGATCCTCGACGAGCCAACGCGTGGCGTCGACGTCGGCGCGAAACTCTCGATCTACGAGATCATCCGCGAAACCGCAGCGCGCGGTGTCGCCGTGATCGTCGTTTCCTCCGAGCTCGAAGAAGTTCTCGGATTGGCACATCGCATCCTCGTGATGTCCGGCGGACGCCAGATGGCCGTCCTGCCCCGCACTGAAGCAACCTCCGAGGCGGTCATGAGCCTCGCCGTACCGCAAACAGCAGCATGAGCATTTCGCAAGGAGTGAATATGGCTCTTGACCAGAACCTGCAGGGCGAAGTCGCAGCGACTGCCAAGGCAGACAAGTCCGCCGGATTCGTGCGCCGGGTCCTCGGCGCGTTCGGTGGACCGACCATCGGTCTCATTGTGATGTGCATCGCGCTCACATTCATTTCCGAGTACTTCTTCACCGCCGACAACCTCAGCAATGTGCTGAACCAGATTTCCGACGTGGGCATCATGGCAGCGGGTGCAACATTGGTGATCCTGATCGCGGGCATCGATCTCTCCGTGGCAGGCAACATGGCCCTCACCATGATGTTCACCGCCTGGCTCTATGCCGAGAAGCAGTGGCCGTTCGTCATCACGTTGGTCGCCGGACTCGCGCTCGGCGCCCTCGTCGGATTGGTCAACGGCCTGCTCGCCACCTACGGGCGTGTGCAGGCATTCGTCGCGACCCTGGCAACCATGTCCGCCTGCCTCGGTTTGGCACTCGTCATCACCAACGGCAATACCATCAACGGATTCCCGGAGTGGTTCGTCAACCTCACGAGTGCCGAGCTTTTCGGCTTCATCCCGCTGCAGGCAGTGCTGATGATCGCAATCTATGCAGCACTTGCGTTCTGGCTGCGCTTCCGTCCGAGTGGACGGGCTCTGTACGCAATCGGTGGCAATGAGGAAGTCGCACGTCTTTCCGGTATCCCCGTGCGTCTCACCAAGACGTTCGTGTACATGATCGCCGGCGCACTCGCAGCAGTTGCCGGATGGATCAATATGTCGACGCTCGATTCGGCGCAGCCGACGGCCGGCGCGAACTACCTGCTCAACGTCATCGCCGTGGTCGTGATCGGTGGCGCGAGTCTCTCCGGTGGCGTCGGTTCCATGGGAAGCACCTTCATCGGTCTGCTCATCATCGGCGTACTGAACAACGGTCTCGGACTCACGGGCGTCAACCCCAATCTTCAGCCGGTCGTCGTTGGCGCAGTGATTCTCGCTGCTGTCCTCACCGACCGGAAGGCACGTAAGAACCACGCATAGGCGTGAACGAAAGGAACGACATGTCGACCCCGCTCGACAAGCAGACACTGCTCGAGATGCAACGCCGCATGCTGCGCATCCGTCATTTCGACGATCGTGCGTCGAAGATGCTCAAGCGCGGCTATATCCCGGGTGCGCTTCACACGAGCATCGGCCAAGAGGCGCAGGTCGTCGGCGCATGCATGGCACTGGGCGATTCGGATTACATGACGGGCAACCACCGTAGCCACGGGCATCCGATCGGCAAGGGGTCGCCGTTGCGTCCGTTGATGGCAGAACTCGTCGGCAAGGCAACCGGCATCTGCAAGGGCAAGGGTGGCTCCCTGCATCTCGCGGACTTCTCGGTCGGCAGTCTCGGCGAATCCGGCATCGTGGGCGGCAACATCCCGATTGCACTCGGCGCGGGACTCAGTGCGAAGGTGCTCGGCAACGGCAAGGTTGCGCTGTCGTTCTTCGGCGACGGTGCCGCCAATCAGGGTTCGCTCTACGAGTCGATGAACATGGCTGGCGTCTGGAAGCTGCCCGTGATCTTCCTGTGCGAGAACAACCACTACGCGCTCTCGACCCCGGCACATACCGTGACATCCGGTCGCATCGTTGATCGCGCGGCGGGCTTCAACATTCCCGGCGTACGCGTTGAGAACGGGCAAGACGTGCTCGCGGTGTACGAAGCCGTGGCTGCTGCTGTTGCACGCGCACGTGCAGGCGAAGGACCTACGCTCATTGAAGTCATGACCTACCGCTTCCGTGAGCATTCTGAAGGGCTGAAGCTCGGCGTCGACTACCGCGACGCGGATGAGAAGGAGATCTGGCTCGGTCGCGATCCCATCGTCATCTTCCGCGACCATCTGGTGGCCTCCGGGCTCGCCTCATCCGAGGAACTCGATGCGCTCGAGCAGGAAGTGCTGGCGGAAGTCGAGGACGCATTCGAATTCAGTCAGTCCAGTCCGTACCCCGATGCGACCGTGGCATTCGAAGACTTGTACACCGAACCGGTTGGAGCGGGCCGATGAGCATCATGACCTACCTCGGCGCCATCGGTGCCGCACAGCGCGAAGCGCTCAATGCTGACGAACGCGTCGTGCTCATCGGTGAAGACGTCGAAGCAAACGTGTACGGCACCACAGGCGGTACCGGGAAGAGCCGTGCCGCTGAAGGTGACTTCCTCCAGACGTTCGGTCGCAATCGCATTCGCAACACCCCGATCTCCGAGGAGTCCATCGTCGGTGCAGCTGCAGGTGCTGCGATGACCGGTCTGCGCCCAATTGTCGATCTGTCGTATTCGTCGTTCCTGTACATGGCGATGGACCAGTTCGTGAACCAGGTCGCCAAGAACCGGTACATGTTCGGCGGTCAGGCATCACTTCCGGTCGTGTTCCGGTCGGCGATGTTCTACGGGCTCAACACCGGCGCACATCACTCGGACCGTCCGTACCCGATGTTCATGAACGTCCCCGGCTTGAAGATCATCGCCCCCGCATCCCCGTCGGACGCAAAGGGACTGCTCCGCAGTGCGATCGACTCCGACGATCCTGTGCTCTCCTTCGAAGCGTGCCCGTTGTGGGGCATGAAGGAGGAAGTGCAGGACGAGGAGTACTTCATCCCGCTCGGTCAGGGACGCACCCTGCGCGAGGGATCCGATCTCACGATCATCGCCGTGTCCGGCGGTGTCGTTGAAGCCACCTTCGCCGCAGATGCATTGAAGGAGGAGGGCATCTCCGTCGAGCTGTTCGATCCGCGCACATTGACGCCTCTCGACGTCGAAGGCATCCTCAATGCAGCCACCAAGACTGGTCGCGTCATCGTGGTCGACCCCGCACACCGCACCTGCGGAGCTGCTGCGGAAATCTCGGCCCTGGTCGCAGAGCATGCATTCGACACCCTGAAGTCGCCGATCACGCGCATCACAGCGCCCGATATGCAGATCCCGTTCAGCCCCGCGCTGGAGAAGCAGTTCTACCCACGTCGGGAAGGCATCGCCGCAAAGGTGCGCGAAGTCCTCGGCGTCAAAGCAATGGCCTGAGGGCCACAACGAAAGGAAACATCATGCGCGTCGACGTACTCCTTCCCCAATGGGGAATGGGCATGAGCGAAGGCGTCATCAACGCTTGGCTCAAGCAGATTGGCGACGACGTCGTCGAAGATGAGCCGATTGCAGATGTCAGTGCAGAGAAGGTTGACGAGGAGTTGTTGGCTCCAGCAACCGGCAAGCTCGTCGAAATCCTGTTCGAGCCCGGCGACACCGTTGAGGTTCGCACGATCGTTGCAGTCATCGAGACCGCGTAGTCAAGAGAAGGATCATGACCACCGAGAACAACACCTACGACGTGATCGTCGTCGGTGCCGGCATCAACGGAATCGGCATCGCACGCGATGCCGTGCTCCGTGGACTCTCGGTGTTGCTGATCGAACAGGAAGACGTC
>CAXBQV010000054.1:0-11692 GCA_963978265.1 uncultured bacterium
CGTCATTACCAGCAATCGGGTAATCGACTTCATCCGGATCGCAGTTCGTGTCGAGGATCGCAATAACCGGGATGCCCAACTTCTTGGCTTCCTTGATCGCGAGGTGCTCCTTCTTGGTGTCAACGACCCAGATGGCGCTCGGCACCTTGTGCAACTCGCGGATACCGCCGAGCAGACGCGACAGCTTGTCCTTCTCGCGACGGAGGATGAGGAGTTCCTTCTTGGTGAGACCCGAACCGGTGGTGTCGTTGAGATCGCGGCCCTCGAGTTCCTTCAGCCGTGCAACGCGCTTCGAGACAGTGCCGAAGTTGGTGAGCATGCCGCCGAGCCAACGCTCGTTGACATATGGCATGCCGACGCGGGTGGCCTGAGCCTTGATCGGCTCCTGTGCCTGCTTCTTGGTGCCGACGAAGAGGATGGTGCCGCCGTGTGCGACGGTCTCCTTCACGAATTCGTAGGCGCGGTCGATGTGACCGAGCGACTGATTGAGATCGATGACATAAATGCCATTGCGCTCTGCGAGGATGAAGCGCTTCATCTTGGGGTTCCAGCGGCGAGTCTGGTGACCGAAATGGACACCGCTCTCCAGCAGCTGGCGCATCGTGACGACGGCCATGGTCGTTCCTTCCGTGGGCACAGTGGTGCCCGTTTTGCGTTGACTCCGGATCGGTTGACCCGGACCTGATGACCGGGGTCCTGCCACGGCCGGAGCCGACGACGACAGTGCCCACACAAGGGTCATGCGAATTCCCGTGTTTCCACAGGTGCCCGAAGCCTACCCGCATTCCGCAGATGGCCCGACCACCATGAATCGGACAAAACCGACTGCTCGGATGGGGGCATGTTGCCCTTCCTGCTCACGGTGGCCGCGCTGCTGGCGCCGGTCGCCCCCGCCCAGATCATTGCCCCCTACCGACCGCCGGCTTCCGCCTACGGACCCGGGCACCGCGGTCTTGATCTCGCCGCCACCGTCCGCCAGCCCGTGATCTCCCCGCTCGACGGCGTCGTGGCGTTCGTCGGCACGGTGAATGACCGGAGCGTCGTCTCGATTCGGAATGGCGCGATGGTGGTGAGCCTCGAGCCCGTCGATGCGGTCGTGGCAATCGGCTCACACGTGGACGCAGGCGCACCGATCGGGATCACGGGCATCGGTGGACACTGCTCATTGCGATGCATCCACATCGGGGTGCGCGTGAACGGCGCTTATGTCGATCCACTGCTGTCGCGGCGGAGATTGCTCCGCTATTGAGCTCGTGGGTGCGCACGTTCGAACGTTTCGCGGAGCCGATCGAACGATACGTGGGTATAGAGCTGGGTGGTCGCGAGCGATGCATGACCGAGCAATTCCTGGACGTAGCGAAGGTCTGCACCCCCTTCGAGCACGTGTGTTGCTGCGCTGTGACGCAGGCCATGCGGCGAGATCTCCGGAACGTCGGGCAAGTGACGAAGAAGCCGTTGTAGCACGGTGCGGATCATGCGTTGATCAATGCGCCCGCCTCGCGTGCCGAGGAAGACAGCGGAGTCACTACGGTCGGTCGCAAGTTGGTCGCGGACTTCGAACCACCGCTGCAGCGCATCGCGCGCCGGACCGCCGAACGGCACGATCCGCTCCTTGCGACCCTTGCCCATGACTCGGATCGTCTGTCCGCGAACATCGACGTCGGTGAGATCGAGACCAGCGCACTCCCCGACACGGATACCCGTTCCGTACAGCAATTCAAGGATCGCAAGATCGCGAATGCGCTCTGCCGATTCATCATCAGCTGCCGTCGCTGCGAGGTCGAGCAGTTGTGCAGCCTGGTTCTGCCGCAACACGTGCGGCAGCGTCCGCGACACCTTCGGACTGGCGAGCAGCGCTCCCGGATCCTCGGTCATGTAACCCTTGCGCTGCGCCCACGCCGTGAAGTTCCGGACAGCTGCAACCCGTCGTGCGACAGTCTTGTCCGACGCCGCCTCCCGCTCCTTCGCCAACCAGTGCCGAAGCACGGTTACCGTGAGGTGCGACGGGTCCACCACGCCGCCGTCCGATGCGACCTCCGCAAGTCGCCTCAAATCGCCGATGTATGCGCGGATCGTGTGCTCGCTTCGCCCACGCTCATGCCGCAGATGCTCTGCGTACATGTCGATGACCGCGTGCCACTCCATGTCCACATGGTGCCGCATACGACCGGCCTAACGTGCTGCGCCGCGCAAATTCCGCAGCCGCCTCCACGAGCCGTCCAACGATTCCCCCACCAGCCCTCGTTGCGCGAGCGCGGTCAGCGCAGCCAGAACTTCAGGGATGGACAGGTGGTGCGTCATGCGATCGCGCAATTCGCCAATCGTCGTAGATGCCTTACCGGGGAATGCGTCGTGGACGAGCCGTTCGTGCGCGTTCAACGCATCCCACTCATGCTCAAGGTCCGGGTGAACCTCGCCCGCGACTTCGCCTACGGGCGCGATGAGTGCGAGCACGTCGTCCCCGCTCGTGACGAGTTGTGCATCGGTCTTGAGCAGTTCGTGGACGCCGCCACTTTCCGGCGATGTGACCGGACCAGGCACGCCCATGAGTATCCGGTTGAGTTCAGCAGCATGCCGATAGGTCGAGAGTGCGCCGCTACGGAATCGCGCCTCGACAACGACCGTTCCGTATGCAATTGCAGCAATGACCCGGTTGCGGATGAGGAACGCGGCGCGGGTCGGATGCGCGCCGGGTGGTGATTCGCTCACGATCGTGCCCTGCGACACGATCCGTTCGAACAGTGCTGCGTGCGCCGCCGGGTAGGGCACGTCCACTCCGCAAGCCAGCACGGCGATGGTTGGTGTGGGAGTAGTGAGTGCTCCACGATGTGCAGCGGCATCAATCCCGAACGCACCGCCGCTGACGATCGGGTAGCCCTCGTTCGCAATGTCAGCGGCGAACTCGGCCGCAATCCGCTCCCCGTACGGAGTGCAACTTCGGGATCCGACGAGCGCCACTGAACGACGCCGCTCCAACAGCTTGCCGCGCAGCCAGAGGGCCCAGGGCGTCGTTGCACCGAGATCAGCCAACTGTGGCGGCCATTCGTCATCACCTGGAATCACGATCCGGGCGCCGACGTGCTGGGTGCGTCGGAGTAGTGCGTCGATGTCAACGGTATCGAAACGCGTGAGCAGCGTTTCCGGGAGTCCCGCATCCCGCGAACAGAAGCGCTCCCAGACCTCGTCGACCGGGAGCATGCGCAATTCGCAATGCAACCGGGTGCTCGGATGCAGGAGAACCGCGGCGAGCACTGCGGCGCGCGCACGTGTCACGCCGTCCATCGGCCACCGGCGTCGCGCAACTGCAGTGCCACGTTGAGGTCGTCGGGAGTGGGCGCGGCATGGCCCGCGAGATCGGCACAGGTCCACGCCATTCGGAGGGTGCGATCCATGCCGCGTACGGATGCGCCGCCATACGTTCTCATTGCCGAGTTGAATCGGTCCCGGGTTGCATTCGGCAACTGCCATCGTTTGCGCAGCACCGGTCCGGGTACTTCGGCGTTGGTCCGCCAAGGCGTGCCTTCAAGTCGGCGGCGTTGCCGATCTCGCGCGTGCGCAACGCGCGCTGCGACATCGGCAGAGGATTCGGGCTCGGCAGTGGAACCAAGCGCAACATCTGCGGCGGACGGTGCCTCCAGGATTGTCCGCACATCGATCCGATCCATGAGCGGGCCCGAGATGCGACCGAGATAGCCACGTCGTTGCGAAGGCGTACATGTGCAGCGCCCGCGGGCATCGAATGCAAGGCCGCACGGGCACGGGTTTGCGGCGATGACGAGTTGGAAACGCGCGGGCAGTACGACTGCAAAACCGGATCGCGCGATCGCGATGGAGCCCGATTCCAACGGTTGTCGTAACGCTTCGAGCGCGTTGACGGCGAACTCCGGCGCCTCGTCGAGGAACAGCACCCCGCGATGCGCGGCCGTGATGAGGCCCACGCGGGGACTACCCACTGCACCGCCTCCGATGAGCGCGGCTGGTGATGACCCGTGGTGCGGTGCGGCAAATGGTGGCGCTGACTGCAGGGTGACGGGTCGATCGCTGATGATCGATTGCACAGCCGTGACTTCGAGTGCCGCGTCCTGCTCGAGCGGCGGCAGGATTGTGGGCAGTCGCTCCGCGAGCAGCGTCTTGCCGACGCCCGGCGGGCCGAGCAGCGCCAGATGATGCCCTCCAGCAGCGGCGACTTCCAACGCGAACTTTGCCGCGTCCTGTCCGCGAACATCCGCAAGATCTTTCCGCGCAACGTGCACCTCATCGAATGCGTGGTCCGCGGCGGTCTCGACGCCGTTCGCGCATGCAACGCCCAACATGCGAAGTGCATGGCCGAGCGAACCAACTGCAATCACCTCGATATCCGGCACAAGAGCGGCCTCGGCTGCGTTAGAAATCGGCACAATGACCGACAGGAATCCCCAACGCTTTGCAGCCATCGTGGTCGGTAGCACGCCCCGGACGGCTCGCACCGTTCCGTCGAGGCCGAGTTCACCGACGACGACGGTGCGATGCAGTCGTCGACTGTCGACCTTGCCGTCGGCTGCGAGCACGGCCAGCGCAATCGCGAGATCCAGTGCCGATCCCCGCTTCGGCAACCACGCGGGCGACAAGCCGACAGTGATGCGCTGCTGCGGCCACGGGTATCCGGTGGTCGCAACTGCCGCGCGTACACGGTCACGCGCTTCACTGACCGAGGTGTCAGCCAGTCCGGTGATCGATGTTCCTACCAAACCGTCGGCAAGATGCGCCTCAACATCGATGATGTGTGCATCGACGCCCATGATGATCGCCGAGGCCGTCTGTGCAAATTTCATTCGTGGACCGCTTCGATGTGCCGGATCTGGGACTCCCCTGCATCGTCGACAAGCACGGTGATGATGTCGAGACGCACCGTTGTCGCGTGCGACTGGTGTTGCGCAAGCCACTGACCGGCGAGTTTGCGCATCCGACGGAGCTTCGTTGGGGTCACTGCCTCCAATGGCGTGCCGAAGCGGGTACTGCGGCGGGTCTTCACCTCGCATATCGCGATGACGCCCCGGTACTCGGCGATCACGTCGAGTTCACCACTGACGGAACGCCAGTTCCGATCAAGGATCACCCACCCGTTGCGCTCGAGATAGCGGACGGCGACCGCCTCCCCATATCGCCCGAGCGCGTCCTTCTGCGCCATTCCGCACCTCCGGGTGCAGCGCAGCAGGCTTCGGCAGGAGTGCAGCTGTGGAAAGCGGAACTGTGGACGGGTTCAGATGTTCCAAGATCGTCGGTGCGCGTCAGTGAGTCCTCGCGCTGCGATCGCTGCTTGATGTTCTGCGCTGCCGTATCCCTTGTTGCTCGCAAATCCGTAGCCGGGGAACTGCGCATCGAGCTTGACCATTCGCGCATCGCGATCGACCTTCGCGAGCACACTTGCCGCGGCCACCGCCGCGCAGTCACGGTCAGCTTTCACGCGCATGTGGACAGGTGGCGTCACAAGGTCTGCTCCATCGAAGAAGAGGTCATCGCCCCGCGACAGCCAGTTGTGACTCCCGTCGAGGATCGCGACCTCAGGCGTGAACGGCAACTGCTGGAGCGCACGGATACCGGCGCGCCGAAGTGCACCGATGATGCCGACCTCGTCGATTTCTGCCGGTTCGGCGTAGCCGATGCCATACGCAACAACCCAGTCCTTGAGCGCTGGCACCAGCGCATCACGTCGCTTCTCCGAGATGAGTTTGCTGTCGGCAAGCCCGATGGGCACCGAGGTGACACTCGCGTCGACGACTGCAACACCGACGCAGACGGGGCCCGCCAATGCGCCACGGCCAACTTCGTCGATACCGACCACGCGCGTTGCACCGGAGCGGAGCAACTCGATTTCGAAGTCGAGGCTTGGCGGCTTCACTACTTCAGGGAAGTCAATGCATCCGGTGCAGGCACGGAACCGAAATGCGCGAACGGGAACAGTTTCAGCACCACTATGCCGCGGACCTCGCTCAGCGGAACGGCACCACTGTTCGTTTCCAGGTGGAAGCGTGAATCGCGGGAGTTCGGACGATTGTCACCGAGCACGAACACCGAGTCCTTCGGAACGGTGATACTGAACTCGACTTGCGAACTCGGACCGATCGTGTACGCCGACTCCTTGAGTTCGACGCCGTTGACCATGATGTTCTCGTTCGGAGAGCAACACGACACCGTGTCACCTGCGATGGCGACGACCCGTTTCACCAGGTCCTCCCCGCTATTGCTCGGGAGGAAGCCGATCGCGGTGAGCGCCTTGTTCAGTGCGCCGCGGAAACCAGTTTGCTGGACCGGCTCGCCGAGCCAACCGCCCGGGTCGTGGAAGACGATGACGTCGCCGCGGTTCACACCTTGCAACGTCTTGGAGATCTTCGACGCCACGATCTTGTCGCCGACCTGCAAGGTGTCGAGCATCGACTCCGACGGTACGTAGAACAGCTGGAAGAAGAAGGTGCGTAACGTGATCGACAAGACGAGCGCCGTGACGATGACGATTCCCGTCTCGCGTAGTCCTCGAGCGGCTGCACTGCCGAGCTTGCGGGACTGTGCCGACCAGTCGAATCCGGTCGGTTCCTCGGGTTGCGTCATGCTGTTCCTTCGTTCGGCGCGCTCAGTATGCCAGCACGCGTGAGTGGCCAAACGACCGCCACCACGCGGCCGATCACGCTGCTTTCGGGCACCGAACCTCCGCCCGGAACACCACGGAACGCACTGCTGTCGGCGGATTCCGCTCGATTGTCACCGAGCACCCACAGCCGGCCAGCCCGGACGACCACGTTGAAGCTGCGCGTGACACCTTGGGCAAGCAAATACGGCTCATTGGTCGGAGAGCCGTTCACCACCACTCGACCATCGGCCGTACAACACTGAACATGATCACCGCCAACAGCGATCACGCGTTTGACGAAATCTTCAGATGCGCTCGGTGCCGTCCATACGTCTGCACCATTGAAGACCACGACATCGCCACGCTGAATGCCGCGCGTGTGCTGCGAGATCTTCTCGACGAGGATCCGGTCTCCCACCGACAGTGTCGGCAACATCGATCCCGATGGAATGGCGAACACCTGGATCACCAGCAGCCGCAGAAGTACAGCGACGAGCACAGAGCCGATCAGGAAGTTCCACGGAAATGCAAACAGCGACCGAAACGGATTCCGGTCGCTGTTGTGCAGAGATTCCATTTACTCGGCGGTGTTGTCGCGGAGTTCCTTGATCTTCGCCTTCTTGCCGCGGAGATCACGGAGGTAGTAGAGCTTGGCACGGCGGACGTCACCCTTCGTGACGACCTCGATCTTCTCAACTGTCGGGGCGTGCAGCGGGAACGTGCGCTCGACACCGGTGCCGAACGAAAGCTTGCGGACGGTGTAGGTCTCACGAACACCGTCGCCTTGACGGGCGATGACGACGCCCTGGAAAACCTGGATACGTGAACGATTACCTTCGATAACGCGCACGTGAACCTTGACCGTGTCACCGGCGCGGAAGGCCGGGATGTCGGTGCGAAGGGATGCTGCGTCGAGTGCGTCGAGCGACTGCATGATGACTCTTTCTTCGTGACGCGCTACAGGTCGTTCCACGGAATTGGTGTGGTGCGCCCGCCCCTTAGCCCCCCTGTAGCAGGGCCGCGCGGACCCGCGAAGTCTGCCAGAGTCCGGCCGGACCGCCCAAATTCCCTCAGGGACGAAGGTCGGGACGGTTCTCGGCCGTCCGAAGTTCCGCCTCCTCGCGGCGCCATTTCGCGATGTTGCCGTGGTGTCCGCTCAGGAGGACATCGGGCACATCAAAGCCCCGCCACTCCGGCGGTTTCGTATAGATCGACCCTTCGACGAGGTCCTCCGCCACCGCGAACGAATCATCGGCGAACGACTCGGCATTCCCCAGCACGCCCGGCAACAGGCGGGCGATCGCTTCCACCATGACGAGCACAGCGGCCTCGCCACCGGCGAGCACGTAATCGCCGATCGTGAGTTCTTTTACCGGCATCAGCGTCTGCGCGTATTGCGTGACGCGGGTGTCGATGCCTTCGTACCGCCCACACGCGAAGATGAACCAATCCCCTTCGCTCATCTCCCGTGCAACCGCTTGGGTGAAGCGACGTCCCCCGGGCGTCGGGACCACGAACGTGGGTTGCGCTCCGATGAACGGCGGTGATGCGAGGATCGCGTCGAGTGCCTCTCCCCACGGCTCGGGCTTCATCACCATGCCGGGACCGCCACCGTACGGGGTGTCGTCGACGGTGCGGTGCCGATCGTGTGTGAACTCGCGGAGGTCCCAGACACGTACGGTGATGCGTTCATCCTCGATGGCCTTACCGACCAGCGACAGCTTCAACGGTTCCAAGTACTCGGGAAAAATCGAGACGATGTCGAAATGCATGATCAATCGCCCGGTGTCTCGCCGATTTCATCGACCTCGCCGAACAAGCCACCCGGTGGATCCATCACGACGACGCCATCCATGAGGTCGACTTCGGTAACGATCTCCTGGACAAAGGGCACGAGCACCTCACCGAAGAGTTCGCTGTGCACCGCCAGAAGGTCGTGACCCGGAAGATGCACCACATCCGTGATGGTGCCGAGCTCGAGCCCGTCCTTTGTCTGCGCAGCGAGTCCGATGAGCCGTCGGTCGTAGTACTCGTCCGTGTTCTCGGGGAGCTCATCGGGGTCCACGTCGGCTTCAAGGATCAGGCCCCGCAGCGCTTCGGCACTGTTGCGGTCGTCAATGCCGTCGAACTTCAGCAGCAATCGCCCCGAGTGGTCGCGAGCATGCTCGATGACCAACGCTGGATGTGTGTCGTGCTGGACGAGCAGCGTCGCGCCGTCCACAAAACGTCGTTCGGGTTCATCGGTGCGCACTTCGACGGTGACGTCACCGCGGATGCCGTGCGCCTTGCCGATGCGTCCGATGACGACGCGCACCGACTAACGCTCGTCTGCGTCGAGGAAGTCGATGCGGATGCCACGGTTCGGCGAGAGCGCAGTGAGCACGGTCCGCAGCGCCGTGGCGGTTCGACCCGAACGACCGATCACACGACCCATGTCCTCGGGGTGCACACGCACTTCGAAGGTGCGGCCATCACCATCGCGGCGACGACGATCATTGCGCTGCTTCACCTTGACGTCGTCCGGATGATCGACGATGCCTTTGACGAGGTGCTCGAGCGCTTCCTCAAGCATGACTACGCCTCGGTGGACGCTGCATCGGCCTCAGCCGATTCCGCAGCGGAAGACTCCACAGCTTCGGCGGGTGCCGTCTCGGCCTCGACCGCCGGCGCAGCATCTGCCACAACCGCCGGCTCTTCAACCTTCGGCGCCTCGACCGGCTTCTCGGCCTTCGGCTCCAGCTTCGGCTTGGGCGCCTTGGCTTCGGCTTCCTTGTCAGCGGCCGCCTGGACAACCGCAGCCGCGAACACGGCCTTCTTGTCGGCCTTCGCCGGTGCAACCTTCAGTGTGCCTTCAGCACCCGGGAGACCCTTGAACTTCTGCCAGTCACCGGTGACCTTGAGGATCGCCGTCACGGCCTCGGTCGGCTGCGCACCGACGGACAACCAGTACTGCGCGCGCTCGGAATTGACCTCGATGAGTGAGGGGTCGTGCTTCGGGTGGTAGATACCGATCTCTTCGATCGCGCGACCGTTACGAGCGGTCCGGGCGTCGGCAATGACGATGCGGTACTGGGCATTGCGAATCTTGCCGAGTCGCTTGAGCTTGATCTTGACAGCCACGGGGCGTCTTTCTCCTATGTGCGGTGGTTCGGAAGGACACTTCCGCGCATGGGGATACGCGTCTGACGTCCGTTGGCTGGCGTCCGGGTTGAGAGGGTCCCGGTCGACCGGTGCAGAAGTCTGCCAGAGGGGATCCGCCGGTCCAAAATCCGGCTATTTGAGGAATTTCTTGAACCCTTCGGGGAGGTCCCCGAATTCCTTCGTGGGATCGACGTAGACACCGCCGGATTGCTCCACGGCCCGCTTCGCCGGATTGCCCGATCGGCTCTTGCCCTTCTTCTGCTGCACCGGCTTCGGCAGCCCACCCGGGATCGGCCCCATGCCGGGCAGTCCCCCGCCCTTTGCCGCCTGCTTCATCATCTTCTGCGCTGCCTCAAATCGGTTCACCAACGAGTTCACCGCCGTAACCGTGGTGCCCGAGCCACGTGCGATGCGCGCGCGACGTGAGGCGTTCAAGATCTTGGGATCACGCCGCTCCGCAGGCGTCATCGAGTAGACGATCGCCGCAGTTCGGTCGAGTTCCTTCTCGTCGATGCTTTCCAGTTGCTGCTTCATCTGTCCGGCACCCGGCAACATGCCGAGCATCTTCGACATCGGGCCCATGTTGCGAAGCGCGGACAGTTGCTCGACGAAGTCCTCGAGGGTGAAGTCATCGCCCTGCTGCATCTTCTTCGTGAAACGTTCGCGCTGCTCGGCGTCGAATGCTCGCTCTGCCTGCTCGATGAGCGTGAGCACGTCGCCCATGTCGAGGATGCGTGACGCCATGCGATCGGGGTGGAATGCCTCGAAGTCCTCGAGTTTCTCGCCCGTCGATGCAAACATGATCGGACGGCCGGTCACCTCACGTATCGACAGCGCGGCACCGCCACGTGCATCGCCGTCGAGTTTGGTGAGGACGACACCGTCGAATCCGACGCCATCGCCGAATGAAGCGGCGGTTTGCACGGCGTCCTGGCCGATCATCGCATCGACGACGAAGAGAATTTCATCGGGGTCGACGGCATCACGGATGTCGCGCGCCTGTTGCATGAGGTCTTCGTCGATTGCGAGGCGGCCAGCCGTGTCGACGATCACGATGTCATGGAGCTTCTGTTTCGCGTACCCGATGCCATCAGTGGCGACCTTCACCGGATTGCCGACGCCGTTGCCCGGCTCCGGCGCGTAGGTAGTGACGCCCGCCCGCTCACCGACAACCTGCAATTGGTCGACGGCGTTGGGGCGTTGGAGGTCCGCAGCAACGAGAAGCGGCGTGTGCCCCTGCGACTTGAGGTGCTTCGCAAGCTTGCCGGCGAGCGTGGTCTTTCCGGCGCCCTGTAGACCGACGAGCATGATGACGGTCGGCGGTTGCTTTGCGAAACGAAGCCGTCGGGTCTCCCCGCCGAGCACCTGCACGAGCTCCTCGTGCACGATCTTGACGATTGTCTGGGCGGGATTCAGGGATCCCGCAAGGTCGACTCCGGCAGCGCGCTCGCGTATGCGCTGGGTGAAAACCGTGACCGCCGGGAGTGCAACATCCGCTTCCAACAGCGCGGTACGAATTTCCTTGACGGTGCGTTCGATGTCGGCGTCCGTGAGCTTTCCTCGGCCGCGCAACGACTTGAACGCGTTGCCCAATCGATCCGAAAGCTGCCCGAACATGGGGTGAATCCTAGTCGGCGTCGGTGAGCGCGCTCCGAAGTGCATTGGCGAGATCTGACTGCTGCGCCGATGTGAGCCGACTGCCATCAGCGTTCACGACATACAGCACATCGATCACTTCCGAACCGAGTGTTGAGACCCGAGCTGACAGAACGGTGATCCCTACGCTTGCGAGGACGTGCGCCACCCGCCACAGCAGAGCCGGCGCATCATGCGCACGGACTTCGAGCACATCGGCACGCTCGCTCGCGCCGGCGAGGAACGTAACGCGTGGAGGCGGAGGGATGAAGCCACGGCGATGGGACACAGTCGACCGTCGTCCCCGAACTC